>NZ_JACJPJ010000087.1:0-144085 GCF_014696015.1 Oculatella sp. FACHB-28
CAGGAGGAATTGGCTCAAATGCTAGGGACATCGCAATTCACCTTTCAAGACTCAAAGGAAATTGCTCTTTAGGATAACCAATGTGATCCCAGTCAGGGTTCGCCAACAGTATCACTACCTTTGTTTTACACTACTGCCTCCGTATTGTCCGTAAGTACAAGTTTTTTGGGCGAGCGCAACCTAAACACTCTCAAAGTAGCAATTGGGGAATGAAGACGAATCAAAAGTCGCTCACTCCTTTGATGAAGCAAAACGTAACACTTAACACAGATTCTGCATACAAGCTTTGTATACAATCCTAGTAGACAAAAAACGTATACAAATTGAGGTAGTCTCAACTCCTAAAAATCTTGAGCTGAATTTAACTTTTTTCCAAAATTTAGCTTGAAGCCCTAATTCAACAACTGTTTAACTCTTGTCTGTAAATGCAGGGGTTAAAGGTTTACTGTATTCACGGAATTGTACAACTAATGGTTTTATCTCAGTGCATCCTTGAATCAAAGCCGATTTCAATGAAATGCCCTCACTGTGGGTCAGAGCAATCTCAAAAAAATGGACATCGACGGGGTAAACAAAACTATCGATGCAAAAATTGTAGTCGCCAATTTATCGAGACTTATGTGCATCGGGGCTACTCTGACGACACCAGGCAAATTTGTACTCGCATGTATCACTCTGGGTTAACTCTGCGTGAAATTGAGGGACTAACGGGAATTAGCCACAGCACAATCTATAACTGGGCAAAACAGGAAGGACTTTTACCCAACGTGCCCAAAGAAAATCTCACTTCTGACGATTCAGATTCAGGATAGTGAGGGCACTCTCAATTTCAACTTATCCACGAGAGACGCTTGTTGATCGAGAGAGGCTTGGGCATTCAGTGCCGCTTCAATGCCATCCAGATGTCGTTTAGCCGCAGCAACGGCAGCTTCCTCATCACCGGACTCGATTAGATCAAGAATTTCACCATGTTCATCCTTCATGCAGACTGGCATCTTTTTCACTTCATAGAAGTAAGCCAGTGCGGTCTGAGGAATTAACTCTTTGAGGAAACGACTAAGGAATTGATTACTACATAAGTTAGCCAGTTGCGTGTGAAACTGCATCGACAAGCGGGTTAGCAAAGGATAATCTTCTGCGTCACAGGCTTTTCGCTCGGCTGTAATGAGTTTTCGTAGAGATGCGATCTGCTCTGGCGTGATGGTTTTAACGACTTCACGAATAATGGCTGCTTCTACTAATCGCCACGCTTCATAAATTTGCTGTGCTTCTTTCAACGTGAGATGGGCTACGAATGCTCCCCGATTGGGTTCTAGTTTGACCAGGCGATCGCCCGCCAATCTTTGTAACACCTGTCGAATAATGGTGCGGCTCACGCCATAATGTTCTGCCAACATCGCTTCTCCTAATTTGGTTTTGGGAAGCAACTGTCGTTCACAAATAGTGTTATAAAGCTCAGTGTAAATAAACTCTTCGGTTGGCTTCTCAATTGCTTTTGACTGGGATGTTTGAGCCGCTTTGGAGGTACGAACCATGGTCAGAAATCTTTGGCTATGAAAGCATTTGTGAGAATACTGGGTGATTGCAGGACAATTTACCAGTAGAGTTTAATCGGTCAGGGAAGAGCAATATTTCTCATGCAATGTTTTCTGGATAATGCCCCGAGATTTATGTATACAGGTATTGTATACAAGCTTAGTGCGTTTGTGTAGCGATCGCCCTTTCCCTAGAGAGTGTTGCTGATTTGATGTATGAATTTCGTAGGGTCATGGCATTGCCATGACCCTACAGAGGGGCTTGAAATCCGTAAATCATACCCGCATCCATCAACGCTCCTAAATTAATGGGATTAAATGATGTTGCCTGTTAATTCCATACATCGAGGCGGTTCAACACGCAATCTTACAATTTTACAAATCCTTACATTTATTTTGCGAACTAGCACAATTCATTTTGTGTAATGTTGGGATGAATATATTTCAGGTCAGGTGTAAGAATTTTTCCTCTACTTCTCTAGATAACAATCTACTGCTCGACTTATCTAAAATCATCTCTTTGATCAACAAGTATGCGATCGCTCCCACCCTGCTACCCCTAATACCCTAGAGGTATCTAAACAAAACTGTTTTCAGTAATACAAATTTGCTTGAGATGAAACGATTAACTAAACTCAATTGTTTTTTCTTAGCAGCAGCTAAACCGCTGTTGCTATTGGTGAATTTTTTGAAAAAAGATAGGAACTGTTTGCTTTCCTCGCACTTAAAGTGTTGCCCTGAGGTTCTCACAATTAAAGCATGAACGGGTTAATCCTCCAGCAGGTTAATGCGGCAGCTTCTTGTGTCTATCTTATTGTTTTGTAGGAGAAGGCTATGACGATCGACGCACGAAAGACCCTGGTTAATGGAGCCACCGCATTACAGGCAACTGATATTCAACACGCTTTAGCTAATGCGGCTGCAGGGGTGTCACTTCGACAGGTAACTAAAAAATACGGCCCTGTAACGGCAGTTGAAAACGTCACGCTAGACATTCCGGCAGGCTCTTACTGTTGTTTGCTAGGTCCAAGCGGCTGTGGCAAAACAACGGTATTGCGGATGATCGCCGGACATGAGGAGATTACCAGTGGAGATGTTTTAATTGGCGATCGCCGAGTCAACAACATTCCTGCCGCCAAGCGCAATACATCCATGATGTTTCAAAGCTATGCGCTGTTTCCCCATATGACGGTTTGGCAGAACATTGAGTTTGGCTTGGAAATGCAAAACATTTCAGCACAGGAGCGCAAAGCCCGTGTCGGCGAAATGCTGGAGTTGGTGGGGCTAAGTCATTTGGGCGATCGCAAATCTAGCCAACTGAGCGGCGGGCAACAACAGCGAATTGCTTTGGCGCGATCGCTAGTCACTCGTCCACAAGTGTTGATGCTAGACGAACCCCTGAGCGCACTGGATGAAAACCTGCGAGTCCAAATGCGAACCGAACTGCGCCGGATTCAAAAGCAATTTGGCATGACCTTTGTGCAAGTCACACACCATACCGAAGAAGCATTCTCCCTCTCAGATAGGGTTGTGGTCATGAGTCAGGGACGGTTAGATCAAGTGGCAACTCCAGCAGAAATGTTTAGATTGCCTGCCTCTCAGTTTGTCGCAAAATTTATGGGCGACAACAACATCTTTCAGGGCAAAGTCCTTCACTGCGCTCCCGATCCAGGTACCGGTATGGATGTGATTGAGCTAGGCGTAGAAGGCATTGGCTCACTTTATTCTCGTGGATATGCGGTTCCAGTGGGTTCAATGGCAGCTTGCTCGATTCGTCCTGATTTGATGCAAATCGAACCTTACCCTAATGCAGCCAGTGAAAAACCCACTCCTCGTGCAAATCACATTACTGCTCGAATTGTCTCCATTGAGATGACAGGCTACGTTACACGGGTTGTTCTGATGGAAGAAAAGACAGGCAAAGAACTGCTCTACAAATCTCCTACCACAGCTTGGGAAACAGGTTCCTACGCTGAAGGACAACTGGTGACATTGCGTTGGTCAGAAGGAAATTGTGTATTTCTTCCCCACTAATTTGTTATGAACTCGTCATTTGCTTGTCATATCGGTCAATTACTAATCACCCATTATCAAGCACCCACTCCATGTCTAAGATTAATCGACGCACCTTCATTCAAGGAGGATTAGCGACGGGAGCCGCATTAGCAGCTGCACGCTGTTCGTCTCCCCAAGCTCAGGCTCCCAGCGGCACACCTAACAACCCAGCGCAAGGCCCGACCATCAATACTAATCAGATCAAAGATGTCATCTTACGTTTGATTGGTACAGGAGCCGCACAAATCAATGATATCCGGGTCAAAGCTGAAGAAGACTTAGGATTTAAGATTCAAATGCGGGCGCTGAGTACGGCAGAAAATGTACAAATTGCCGTGACTCAACCAAAACAGTACGACATTTATGATGGTGAGTATTTTAGTTTGCCGCTGGTGGTGCCGTCTGGAAACCTTCAGCCGATTGAGGTGAGCCGCATTCAAGAATTTGATGCAATTACCCCAATTTTTACCACCGGAGAACTGTATTCTGGTGCGAGAGTAAACACCTCTCAAGGCACGGCTCCCCGTAAGGTGATGTATGTCACCGGACAAGATTCTACAGAATTTGCTCCAGAGCCTACCAACTGGGCAACGATGATTCCTTTTCAGTACAACGCTGACACGCTGGGCTACCGTCCTGATCTGGTAGGTCGAAAAATTGAGTCCTGGGCAGAGCTGTTTAACCCAGAATTTAGAGGGAAAACATCACTGTTGGATATTCCCTCCATTGGCATTATGGATGCGGCAATGGTGCTTGAGGCACAGGGGTTGATGACCTTTGAAGATAAAGGCAACATGACTCCAGAAGAATTGAATCAAGTCACCAAACTCTTGATTGAGCAAAAGCGAGCAGGGCAATTCCGTGCTTTCTGGAAGAGTTTTGATGAGTCGGTTAACTTCATGACCTCCGGTGAAGTCGTGCTGCAATCGATGTGGTCGCCTGCGGTCACGGCTGTGAAAGCGAGAGGATTTGAATGCATCTATGCTCCTTTGAAGGAGGGCTATCGCGGTTGGGGGGGTGGTTTAGGATTATCCAAAAATCTCTCTGGCATTGCCTTAGATGCAGCTTACGACTACCTCAACTGGATGCTAGATGGCTGGGTAGGCGGATTCTTGAGTCGACAGGGGTATTACAGTGCCGCGCCTGAGAAAGCTCGCAACTTTATGCAACCTGAAGAATGGGATTTTTGGTATGAAGGAAAACCAGCGGCGATCGACATGATTGATCCCTTCGGTAAAAAGATTGAATCAGCGGGTGCCGTGCGTGATGGCGGTTCCTTCACCGAACGAATGGGCAACGTCGTCTGCTGGAACTCATTTATGCAGCAACAGGAATATCTCGTCTACAAGTGGACAGAATTCATCGTCGCCTAATCCTCATCGCCTACTCCTCATCCCTCATCCCTCATCCCTTCATCCTTCCCATGACTCAATCAAAAGCCTTACGCCCCTACCTCCTGGCGGCACCCCAAACCCTGGTCTTTTTGTTTGGATTGGTGCTACCCATTGCCGTTATTTTGATCGTGAGTTTTTGGAACTTTAACGGCATTGCCACTACTCCCGGTTTCACACTGAGGCATTACATCGGAATTTTTACCTCTCCAGCGTATTTATCGACCTACGTTAACACTCTCAAGTTTGCGTTTCTGGTGTGGCTGGTCTGCGTTTTAATTAGTTATCCGGTTGCCTATTACCTGGCATTTCGGATCAAGAGTACAAAGTGGCAAACGATCTTGTTTCTGATTTGTACAGTTCCGTTTCTCACTTCCAACATCATTCGCATGATCTCCTGGATTCCTTTTCTAGGAAGAGAAGGCTTGATCAACAAAGCACTCATGGGTTTACAGATTGTCGATCGCCCTGTTGAGATGTTCCTTTTCTCTGATTTTGCGGTGATTTTGGCGATGGTGCATCTCTATTGTTTGTTTATGATCGCTCCCATTTTCAACAGCATGATGAAGATCGATCGCGCTCTGATTTCAGCCGCAGAAGATTTAGGTGCCTCTGCTTTTAATATCCAAAAGCGAATTATTTTACCTTTATCAGCTCCCGGAATTGCGATCGGTACCATCTTTGTGGTGACGCTAGTGATGGGAGAGTTTGCCACGATGCGGCTCATGAGTGGCGGCAAATCTTCCTCAGTGGGTTACTTGATTAAAAACCAAATTGATAGCTTGCAGTATCCTGCTGCTGCCGCCAATGCGATCGTGCTATTAACGCTGACCCTGCTCATCGTGTTTGCAATTTTGCGAGTTGTAGATATTCGTAAGCAGCTTTAAGTAGCCACTTTATCCCTCATCCTTCACCCCTCATCCTTCCTATGGCACAAGCAACTCAATCCCTCTCTTCAAGCTCAGAAAAGAAGAAGCGATCGCTCTCTGATTACTTACTTCCAGGCTTCTTTGGACTGTTTGTTTTGTTTCTCTACGGACCCATGTTTGCAGTATTTCTGCTATCGTTTCAGGGCCCAGAGGGACAGCTTTTCTTCCCTATGCGTGGATTTAGCTTTCACTGGATTATGGCGGTGTTTGGTCCGCAGCGAGTGGGTGATTTTGTCACCGCTTTTCAGCGATCGCTTCTGCTGGGGTTATCCATCATGGTAATCACAGTTGTGTTTAGCGTCATGGCAGGACTAGCCTTTCGCTACCGATTTAGAGGATCAAATCTGATTTTTTATCTCACCATATCGAGTCTGATCGTTCCCAGCATTTTGGTTTCCCTCGGTTTAGGAATTGTATTCAACTTATTGAATCTGCCGATTCAATGGTATTCCTCAGCACTGGTCGGACATCTGACCTGGACATTGCCTTTCGCCTTCCTAATCATGTTGGGTATCTTTGGACGCTTTAACCCTGCCTATGAAGAAGCTGCACGAGACTTGGGAGCAAGCGATCGCACAACCTTTTGGCGAGTTGTTTTTCCGTTGATTGCCTCCAGTGTGATTGGCGTTGGATTACTTGGCTTTACCCTTTCCTACGACGAATTTACCCGCACCTCTCTCATCTCTGGAGAAACTAACACGCTGCCTCTAGAGATCTTTGGAATGACCACAAACGTTACATCCCCAGCCCTGTACGCGCTAGGAACTCTAACAACAATTTTCTCCTTTGTCTTGATTGGGGTCGCTCTGTTTGCCATGCAGAAGCTTGAACAGAAGCAAAAGCAAGCAAAGTAGCCTTTATGATAGAGATGACAAGGGAAGGCTAGCTCAAGCTATAGATGCACCTAGTAGTTTTTGTGTTGAGTCAGCTAGCACTTGATACAGATCAAGCAAAAGGATAGATAGGGTTTCGTCCGTTTGCTTGACGACAGCAGTATGGCTGACTACTTTGAGCAACGGGGATGTGGTAGAAGTCCATTCGAGCGGCTGTAGTGCCTCAATAGAAATTTCAATCACATCGGGTGGAGCGGAGACTGGAATGCCACACAGTTCTTGATCTATCCCTCGAACTAACATCAGAAATGGCAAAGACTGGGCATCAGGGGTTTCGAGCTGAAGCTGCTGAGATAAATTCACTGCTCTAATCGTGTGGCGACCGCATTGAATCAACCCGATTTTTTCGAGTGATTTGCTTGTATCAAGGGGATAGTTGATTACCCGCAGCACTTGATCAATGGGCAGCGCTAGATCATAGTTGGCGATCGCAAAAACAATCAGCTTCTCTAATTTTGAATCGTCATGCATAGTTCTGCTCAGTAATGAACTCAGTCCGCGGCCACTTCTATCTCTTTTGGTTCAAACAGGTCTGCCACCATTCCTAGCAGCTTGTGCTCGATGTAGGGTTTTGTGATGTAAGCCGTTGCACCCAGTTCCATTGCCAACAGACGATGCTTTTCGCCACTGCGCGAGGTTAAAACAATCACGGGAATTTTTGCCATCGCCGGAAACTGCTGTCGCTGTTTAAGAAATTCAAAGCCATTCATTCGAGGCATTTCCAGATCGCAAAACATTAACCGAACATTATTGGGTTGTTGCAGTTGCTCGATCGCTTCTTGTCCATCTTTGGCTTGTAACACTTGATAGCCTGCTTTTTGTAGCGTTAGGGTGAGTGTTTGTCGCACTGTGATCGAGTCTTCTGCAATCAAAATTGTTTTATCATCCTCCCACTCCTTAGAGTTAGAGGTGGGAATGAGAGTAGCCGTTGTTTGTAGTGGAGGTTGCTCCATGATTGGAGAACTCATGGGAGCAACGCTTGAAGAACGAGGGGCTAGCGGTTGATTGAGGACTTGCCGTAATAATGTCCCTCCATCCACGACTAAAGTGAGCCGTCCATCGGCTAAAACACTTGCCCCTTGGACATAATTGGGCGAGTCCAGTCTGGTTCCCAACGGACGAATCACCAGTTCTTGCTCTCCAATCAGGTGATCGACTTCCAAGCCGATGAGTTCTCCCTGATGGCGAATCAAGAGGACGTGTTTGTCTGAGGGTGAAGTGACAGATGCGGGTTGAGGTGATAAAGACGTAATGGATGAACGGTAGTTTAGCAGTTTTGCAATGGAATGAATCCGGATTAGTTGTGAAGTGCCTGCTTTCTGCCAGTGCAAGATTTTGCGACCTTGCCGCTCTTGAATCTGTTCAGATGTGGGAATTAGAATCTGCTCGATCGCGTCGGTGGTGAGTGCGTAAGTTCCAGTACCCGCCTGACAAATCAACAGTTTGGCGATCGCCAAACTCAGCGGAATCTGAAGTGTAAAAGTAGTTCCCTGATTGATCGCCGATTGTACGCTGACTGCCCCCTGCAATCCCAGAATTTGCTCTCGCACAACATCTAGACCCACTCCTCGTCCTGAAGTGGTGTTGACCTGGGTAACCGTGGAAAAGCCTGGTTCAAACAGGAAATCGATTAGCTGAGACTGAGTAAGAGTACTTGCCTGGTTGGATGAAACCAATTGACGCTCAACCAGTCGCTGCCGAATTCGCTCATAGTCCAATCCTTTGCCATCATCTCGCACCGCAATAATCAAATATTTGCCCTGGTGATAGGCGCTAATTCCAATTTGCCCGACATCTGGCTTGCCCTGTTGGCGGCGAATTACAACTGGCTCAATGGCATGATCAAACGCATTGCGAATTAGGTGCAGCAACGGCTCGTAGAGTTTCTCGGCGATCGCCTTGTCAACCAATACTTCCGTTCCGTGCAGTTCCAGGTGAGCTTGCTTGTCGCTTGAGGTTTTTAACTTTTGCAAAACACGTGGAATACGGTTGAATACCTCACTCAAGGGCAGCATTCTAGCTTGCATCAATGCATCACGAGTTCCGGCTAACAGTCGCTGCTGTTTCTCGAAAATTTGATTAGACTCTTGAGAGAATAGGTCAATCGCTTCAGCCGCTTCAGCAATTTGCATCGTGTCATCTAGCAAAGATTGAACCAGCAAATGAGAATCACTATAGCGAGACAGTTCTAAAGTATCGAAGCGATCGCCAAACGTTGAAGGCAAAGCCTGAAGGGGAGACATTGTGCGCTTGGCGGCTACCAGTTTTCGCTCAACAGATAACGATCGCGAAGGCTGGCGATCGACCTGATCTTGAAGCTGGCTCAGCACTTGCTGGTGCTGGTTTAGCCGCTTTAATAGCAGTTTCACTTCCGCTTGCAGGCGTTCATTTTGGAGCGACTGACGATTTTGTTGAGTCAGCAATTCCCCAATTGAATAATTTAGCTGGTCGAGATGTTCTACATTGACCCGCACCTGATTAGATCGAAAATGTTTTTTGGAAGCGATTGAGTCGGCTACTTTAGACGTAGTTTGAGATCTAGTTTGAGATTGGGATTGCAGGGAAGGCGAATCTTCTTCTTGCAGGGGCCATAACTGAAATGGTTCCCTAGTTGTGGTTATCGAAGAGCCGGGAGCGAGTGATTGGGAGAGTGTAGAAGGTGAATCGGCGATCGCCCCCTCTGGCTGGACGATGAGTTCATCCAGGACAAAGGGTGCCCAGACGGTTTCCATCAATAAAGCGGCAGATTGTTCATGCTGCGTTTCTGCTGGGGCAACCTTTTGATCTTCCGCTTTTAGATTTACCTTTTTTGAGGGTATTTCTTTGGGGCTTACCTCTTTTGGATCTGCTTCCTCTAATGGTTGCTCAGCAGAACTTTGCATTAGAGTCGCAGTTGCAGGAACCTCTGCTGAGTCTCCGATTTGCTCAGAAAACTGGTTGTCGGGGTGCAGTCCAGCTTGAATCAGGAAGGAATCTCGAATCCATTGAAATACCTTACACAATCCTCGATGTTTTTGATGGTGAGTTTTTAGGGAAGGAGTAGAGTGCTCAATATCATTGGTGGCTGTAGTTTCCGTTGTATTGGCGATCGCTTCAACAGTGGATTGATCGGAAGCATGAATAACCTCATGGGTTGTATTGCGATCGCCACTCGTGTCTTCTAATAGAGAATCTGACGAAGCAATTGAAACAACAGGCTCCTCTAACGTGTCCGTTGTATCCGTGATGGAATCAGGCGAAGTCTGGGTCGCTGTAGAATGGTTGGTTTCTATTTCATGGTAGTTAATAGGGGCAATATCAATGTCATTTGTAATGTCTCTTGTAATGTCTCCTGTTGTAATGTCTTCTATAAAGTTATTTGTAATGTCATCTGTAATAGTTTCTGTAGCGGCTTCAATCGTTGCCTCAGTATCCGCTTCAAGCTCGGTTTCAGTATCTGGAAGAATGACTGCCGAGTCTTCTGGGAAGCCGATTGGGTAGATTGGGGCTTCTAGGGGAAGCTCCAATTCAACTGGGATGAATTCATCCTTAACCCTTGTTTCTAACTCAGAAGAGCGGATTGTAGGATCTTCCAAGTCTTCCAGATTTTCTAAAACTACATCTGTTAAGGCTGCATCAGATGTAGTTTCTAAATTGAGTTCGTCGCTCCACTCCTGCTGCTGAAGTTCCTGTGCGCAAGCGTTGTCAAATTCGGTTAACCAGTCCGGTTGCAACGTCTCCGTCACATTAGCTGGAATAATTTGCGCTGGCTCTATAAACTGTTGCAGGGCAAGGGAGGGATGTCCTCCTTGAGTGCGATCGCCTGCTAGCACGGCCGCGCATCCTGCCTGAAAATCAGCTAAAGCTAATTGAGCGATGGTGACAGCCTGATCAGGATGTTGGTCTAGGGCTGCAAGTGTAATTGCGGCGATCGCTCCAAATCCGTGCAAGCCCAAGGATTCGGCCAAACCAAAAAACACTTCGGCATGAATTTGGAGAGTCGCCGCAACTTTATGAGGAGGAGCCTGGGCAACTGTTTGATCCAGGTCGTTTAACCGTTGGGTAACGCCCACTTCAAACATGGACTGTGTGATATCAAACCCTAGCTCCTCTGAGGTAGGCAGGTAATCCTCTTGGTTAAAACAGTCTCCTAACCGGGCCTCAAGCTGAGCAAAAATGGCAGCCGAGCGGTCAAGAATTTCGGCAGTATTGATCGAGCTACCTGTAATTTCAGCCCTTAGCGGTCGTGCCAGACAGTCGTATCCTTCAAACAACAAAGCCGCTACATCTGGATCGATGATGACTTCAGGTCTGCAAAGCACCTTAAAGATATCTTCTAAAGAGTGGGCAATGTTGGCGATCGTTTCTAGCCCCACACTTGCTGCTGCCCCTTTGAGCGTGTGGGTCGTTCGCATCAAAGCATTAATTTGATTGATGCTGCAACCGTCTTGCAAATCCAGCAAACCTTGTTCCAGAGCTTGCAACAGTTCTGGTGCCTCTTGCAAAAAGTAGGGATAGGTTTCCTCGCGAATGTCCGGATCTAAGGGCATGGTGGGTGGGTGTGAATGCTACGAAGTAAACATGAGGTAGGGGCAAACATCCGTTCGCCCCTAACAGAAAAATGAGTGAAGCTTACTTGACTTTGAACTGATTGGCTTGAACTTGCAGGTCTTGAGACATCGCCAACAGCTCCTTAAATGATTGCGAGATTTCGACAGAATCTTTTGAGGTTTTCTGAGCAATCTCTGCGACCTCAGCAACGGTCAGCTTCATCGATTTAAACTGCTGCGTTTGTTCTTGTGTTGCGCCAGTGATGCTAGCCACAAGCTGACTGATTTGGTCGGTGGCTGCAACGATCGCATTCAGGTTTTGACGGGCCTCGCTGACCACGGTGGTTCCTGATGCAACTTGTTGAATGCCTGTCTCCATTGCGGTGGATACTTCGGCTGTATTTGCCTGAATTTCCTGCACCAGTTGCTCGATTTCGGTTGCCGCGTTGGCAGACTGACGGGCCAGCGATCGCACCTCATCGGCGACTACTACAAAGCCGCGTCCATATTCCCCGGCTCTCGTCGCTTCAATCGAAGCGTTTAGCGCTAACAGTTGGGTTTGAGTGGTGAAATTGCTAATCAGACTCACCACTTTAGAAATCTTCTGTGAAGATTCGCTCAGTCGCTTCAGTCGCTTATTCGTTTCTGCCACCGTCTCACGAATGTTTTGCATCTCATCTACGGTGCGATCCATTGCAGCATCACCTGCGAGAACAATTTGATTAGCCTGCTGTACAGCAACCTCTACCTGTTGGGCGCTTGCCTCCACTGCTTCTGTGGAACTGGCCACAAGCTGTACCCGCTCTAAAGTTTGACTCAGCGTTTGAAACTGGTGTTTTGCCTGGTTAGTCAGACTGGCGATCGAGGACTCACTGATCTGAGAAGTTTGGGCAACTTGTTGAGAGGCAATCTGCATTTGAGTCACAATCTGTCGCAGACTGCCCAGCGTGTTGTTGTAAGCATCGGCGATCGTGCCCACTTCATCCTCGGTCATGGGAGCCCGAACCGTCAGATCGCCATCCAACGCCGGACGAACTGCCGACAACAGTTGCATTACTTCTTGCTGAAGCTGCTCCTTTGCCATTTTTTCTCGCTGGGCGGCAGTGGCAAGCTGTTCTGTCTTTTGCTGCAATTGTTCCAGGTACTCCCCTTGCTGAATGGCGACGTTGAGCTGAGCCGCAATTCGTTTTGCAAAGTCGATTTCAGAGTCTTGCCATTCTCGTGGGCCGCTGCACTGGTGAATGCAGAATAGACCCCATAGTTCTTCTCCTTTGAGCAAAGGCACCACTAAATTTGCCCTGACCTGAAATTGAGAAAGGACTTCAATGTAACAGTCTGCTAGTCCTGCCTCGTAAATATCTGAAACTTTGCTTACCCAACCCTGCTTATACTTCCGTCCGAAGTTTTCGGTAAAACAATGATCGGTAACTTTAACAGAGAGTGCAGCGGTGTAAGCAGAACGAACGTCTTCTGCAACGGTTTTGCCATCCCGGCCGCCTGGGTCAAATTTGAAAATAGCGACTCGATCAGCGTTTAAGAAATTGCGGATTTCTCTAGCGGTTGTTTTAAAGGCTTGCTGAGTGTCGAGTGATTGCCGAATGCGATCCACAATTTTGGTGACTAGCTGCTCTTGTTCGGCAACCTTTGCTAATTGCTCAGACTTTTGCTGCACTTGCTCCAGGTATTCCCCTTGCTGAATCGCGACGTTTAGCTGAGCTGCGATTCGCTTGGCAAATTCAATTTCAGAGTCTTGCCACTCTCGTGGTCCGCTGCACTGGTGAATGGAGAACAATCCCCATAGTTCCTCTCCTTTGAGTAAGGGCACGACTAGATTTGCTCTGACCTGAAATTGGGAAAGAACTTCAATGTAACAGTCTGCTAGACCTGCCTGATAGATATCTGGAATGGTGCTCACCCAGCCCTGTTTATACTTTCGTCCAAAGTTTTCGCTAAAACAATGATCGGTGACTTTAACAGAAAGTGCAGCCGTGTAGGCAGAATTAACATCTTCTGCAACGGTTCTGCCATCTCGACCATCTGGGTCAAACTTGAAGATGGCAACCCGATCAGCCTTTAAGAAATTGCGGATTTCTCGGGTGGTTGTTTTAAAGGCTTGCTGCATGTCAAGCGATCGCCGGATGCGGTTAACAACTTCTGTAATCAACCGCTCCTGCTCTGCAACCTTGCTTAATTGCTCTGATCGCTGCTGTAACTGCTCCAAATATTCTCCCTGTTGGAGTGCTAGCCCAATCTGTACACCTACTTGAGATAAAAGATTTACGTCCAGTTCATTCCAATGCCGAGAGTGGCTGTTTTGATAGGCTCCGATCAGCCCCCACAGTTTTTTACCCTGGAAGATGGGAGCGATCGCATAAGCTTTCACCTCAAATTGCTCCAGCACCTCGATGTGGCATTCTGCGTGTCCCGCTTGATAAATGTCATCTACCGCAAAGGTTTCATTGTTGCGATATCGTCCCCCCTGGGTTTCTTGAAGGTAACTATCTTCCCAAATGGTATTCATTTCTGGAGTTACCAATCTTACCCAGCCTTCAGCAACCGATTCCGCCACAAACTCACCGCCCCAATCTGGGTAGAAGCGATAAACAGCAACGCGATCGCTCTTTAACTGTTTGCGAAGCTCTCTCACCACAAAGTCTAAAAGACTGTCAGGCGAGTATTTTTCTTGAACTAGAGCCAGTCCAATTCTGGAAATGAGTTTGTTGTGGGCTACTCCTTGCTCTACCGATTCTGTAAGCTGTTGAGATTGGATTTGGAGCTGGTCTGTTTTTTCTTGCAGTCGCGCTAGATATTTCAACTGCGTCAACATCATGCTCAGCCGCTCACCTAAGACTAACAACAGTGCAGCTTCCTGCTCCTGCCATTGCCGAGGTGCAGTGTTTTGATAGATGGCGAGCAGTCCCCAAAGTTCGTTGCCTTCATAGATAGGAGCAATAAGATAGGCTTTAGCCTGATATTTTTCCAGCGTGTCTAGGTAGCAAGCGGAGAAACCAGCCTTGGAGATATCGTTGACTTGCTTCACATCCATCCGTTTTACATAGCTGCCGCCCTGAGTATCTTTGAGGATTTTGATATTGTCATTGGGCTGGGGGGGAGAACCCATCCGCTTTGTAGTGCAGCGATCGTGGTTGATGATATCGGCTGATCTGAGACTAGGATCTATTTCCTGTTCTTGAATCACCGAAATCCAGCCGGCCCCAACTGACTCAGCCACAAACTCACCGCTCCAGTCAGAATGAAATCGGTAAACGACTGCTCGATCGGCTCGGTAAAACAGTCTTAACTCCTGGCACAAGTTTGCAAGTGCTGTGTTGGTATCTGAGGAGGGCTGCGTTCTCTCTAGAATTTGGGCGAAAGCATCCTCTACCTTAACTTGTCGCCGTTGCTGTGCGTGTAGCGCTAAAGGCTGAAGGTGTAATTGAAGTTCAGTCCTGACTTGATGCAACACCAGCTTTTCGGTTTCACTCCAGGGGCGCAGAATCGCACATCGTTGGGCGACCAGCAGACCCCATACGCCGCCCCGTAGCAAAACAGGAAGGCTGAGGCTGCTCGCGACCTGAAACCGATCTAACAGTTGGCGCTGATGAGGCGTGAGATATTTTGCGCCGTTTTCGATCGCAATCATCTGCTGCTGCTGATAAAGGGTTGAGTGAGCTGCTCCAAAGGCGATCGCTGGCAACGCTTCATTAATAGTGGGAGTAAAACCTGAGACAATGGCTTCCGCCAAAACAGCACCATTGTTCTCATTGTGAAACTGGTAAACCAAAACCCGATCTAGCTGGAAGTATCGTTGAACTTCTGTCACCACGGTCATTAACAGAAGATCAATGGTTTCTGTTTGGCTCATCTGATTGGACAGGTTGAGCAGCCATTGAAGTACATCTTCTTCAGTCGTGTTAGTCATGGTGCCATTCACAACAGAGTTAGAAGTAGAACCAGATGCTGAGTTGGGGGGTAGCCCATTTGAAGGGTGAGCATCTAGAAATTGTTGAAATTGATCAAGTTTTTGCACGACTGGTTCTCCTTGCTGACTGGTGCGGATGATCTAAGATTGAGCTGCTAGCTTTTAACGAATAACTCATTGAGTTATTCAATGAGTTACTCAGTGAGTTATTCAAAGTGATGCTGAGCGATCGCCAAAACATCTAAAACAGGAGTGCCACTATTTGGCAAAACCCCTAACACAAATGGCATTAACCCCGGCGAAAGCAAGCCTAATGTGGGTGCCTGGAGGTTTTCTAAGGAATGGAACTCAACCTCTTCAACCTGCATCACTAGCAGTCCTAATGCCTGTTCATCACTTTCAGTTACAACTACAAAGGGTGTTGCCGTCCCTTGTTTTCGCCAGGATAGGGGAGAAAGCCCCACCAAATGACTCACGTCAATTAGCCAAAGCATTTCTCCTCGCCAGTTACAAATGCCTAAGACACAATCAGGCATTTCAGGAATGGGCAAAATATCCTCTCCATTTACCCTGATTACTTCTGTTGTGTGTTTCAGCGGTAATAAGGCGCTATCTTGTAAACTCAAATGTACGCGGAGTAACCGCTCCCGGTTGTCCGGTGGCGGCAATTCGGGCGATAGAAAATCAAGACTCGCCGCTGCCAGCATTGAACTCACTGGCAGCTTTGGATCAAGTGAAGTTGCCATAAAATTTTGTTCTACGTCACACTGTCATTAACCGCTTTACGGTATGGATTAATTCATCTTGCTCAACAGGTTTAGGCATATAGGCATCTGCCCCAAGCAGCAAGCCCCAAAGTTTATCGACTTCAGTTCCTTTGGTTGAACAAATTACAACTGGAATTCCTTGCGTGTTGGCATTGGTTTTTAACTCGCGACAGAATTCAAACCCGCTTTGTCCTGGCAAAATTACATCAATTAACACCAGATCAGGCTTATACAACTGAAGCTTAAGCCGAGCATCTTCACTAGACGCAACGCTGATTACCTCTAACCCTGCTTGTTTAAGAAATCGAGTAAGCACCTCGGTTTCTGTGCGACTATCTTCAACTAAAAGAACTGTACTCATGTGCCGTGTTTACAAAATAGAACTTATAAGTGGTATCTGCTTTTACCCTTGAATTTGCTTGCTTCTCCGGATACTTTCCTGATTCCGGCTATTGGGCTGTAAAACTCTTCTTGCCATTGACCCAGCAGAGTCTTGTTAGGGAAGTTAGAGTTGCTTTACAGGGCTTCCCAATTTTTTTTGCCAATCAATCAGGTTTCTGTTTAACGTTTGAGGCTGAGGAGAAGGATGATCAGCCTGAACCGTTGGTAGATGCTCCAGCAAAGTTGTGAGTACTTTTTCTGATTCAATCGGCTTAGCAATAAAGCCAGTTGCGTCCACCAGCTTGGCGCGTACTCGATCAACGATTCCATCTCGGCTAGTCACCATGATGATTGGGGTATTTTTAAGTGCCGAGACACGGCGAATCTGGGCACATACCTCATATCCATTGGTGACTGGCATAAGTAAGTCTAAAAAAATGAGATCAGGTTTCTGCTCAATCAGCGTTGGCAATGCCTGTAATGGGTCTTGAATATTGATGAATCGGTAGCCTGCTTTGAGCAAAATCTGTCCCATTGTGATTCGGTCAAAGCGGCTGTCATCAATGTAAACCACTAGAGGTTTTGCTGGCTCTTGCTGATTAGCTGTCGATGTAGAGGGAGCAGCACTAGAGTTAGGTAAGGCTGAAGTGTTAAAGTCCTCAACTTCAATTAGCCCCATGATGCCTCGGTTAACGTAGGGCATGATGGAACGGGTTAAAGATACCAAGGGCTGTTTTAGTCGAATTGCCAAATCTCGTAGAGTGCGATCGCCATCCACTAACGCAGTCACATTCTGATATGCCGCAGGTGAAGTATGTTTGCGTAATTCCTCTTTACTCCAAATAACAGGAGCTAGATTTGGAGAATATTGATCAAAACCCGCCTGCTGCCACAGTTTCCAGTCGTGTGAAGCCTTGAGCCAAACCTGCTGAGTTGAAATGGGAATTTGCAGCAAATCTTGAAATTTAGGAGGAACCCGACGATAACTTAACTGGATCGGCAAGCGCTCAACCTGTTGCTGATCTTGCTGAAAAATATCAAACAAAATCTCAGTGACACAGCCCTCAATCGCACTCTCTAACTGCTTCTGTGGAATTTTTCCCTGCTTCAACAAATTTTGGATGGAGAAATAACTCCATTGCGGTTGGTCTAGCTTGCGCTCATAGGTAGCCTGCTTGAATTGGGGACAAGCTTGAGCCATTTGGCGATACCAGCATCGAACTGAATGCATCTCACTGGCGGCTCCAACCAACTTTCCTGCATAAAAGAACAAACTCCACAGTGAGTTTGAGGCTTCTTTAATATCTAAATCTAGTCGTCCTGTAAACTGTTGCAGTTCACAGGATTGAATATGTTTAATCAATTCGCTGAGGTTTTCTATCTCACAAGTCTTTACAGGAGGTTCCAATGAGCTAATAGATGTTGGAGTAAGCATGGGAATGAGATATCCGATCCGATTGGTGTGCTGCGCGTCTTTGGGCAGATTTTGAAGAGGTTTAACTTAAAAATTGGTAGTTGAAGCAAATCCCTTCACTTCTATTGAGTTGAAGTGTCAGAGGCTGGTTTAAGAAATGATCCTGATCTCTCAATCTGAAAATGTAAGCTTTTGCTTTTAGCGCAATTCCTCAAGATCCCACTTGAGGGCTAAAAGCAGCATTTTGAGTTCAGGCAAGACTGTGTCTACCCTAGCCTGTGTCAAAAGAGAGTAAGGGAGGAGAGTCGTTTGGAGCGTCAAATTAGATGTTGTCAGGCTAACACTGGGTTCCCTTCTTACACGCAAATAAACTTCTACTGGTATTGGTAAAAACTATGCCAACTAGGACACCGCTTGAGACTAAAAAACGGTGCAGCTAAAACTGCGGTAGATAAATCTGTAGGTAGAACGAACTGAAATGAACCTGGTAGATGAAAATCAGTTCGGAAGGACCGCTCTGAACAATCTATAGAAACAGTCCATGCAACAACCTACTCTAATATGCAACACAACCTTGACTTTCTGCAACACAACTCTGACTTTCTGCAACACAGCTTTAATTTTCTGCACCCCTTAGAGCTTGTGCGTCGTTTGCTAGTACGTGTTTTTACTGTAGCTAGCACCTCAGAGCCTCGACGAGTTAGTGACCTTAAGTATTTTCACTGTAATGATCCATGATTGTCTTGCAGATGCAGTCCTGTCAAGCGCATAACTTGAAGTTCACAGAAGCTTATTGGTCAGTCTATATAGTCGTAGATCCAGCTTTTAGGGCAGCTTGAAAATCAGGCAAATCTCTTCACATTAGCCACTAATCTGTGAAAATATCTTCCTGTAAGTTTCCTAAATCGTGATCCCACTCGATATCGGGCATTTGGTCAAACGCTTGACGAAGCGACGTTTCCCAAAGCTTGCGAATTTTGGCTAAGTACGGATCTCCAATTCGGAGCCGCAGCTGATGCTTAACATTAAAGCTGTTAGCAGCATAGCTAATGAGATTAATCGGTGGCCCAACCGAGATATTGGATTTCATGGTTGAGTCGATTGATAAAAGCGCACATTTTGTGGCGGCTTCTAGGGGCGTTTCAAAAGTTAAGGTGCGATCGAGAATCGGCTTTCCATACTTAGTTTCACCGATTTGCAGAAAAGGTGTTTCTCGAGTCGCCTGAACAAAATTGCCCTGGCTATAGATTAAATAGAGTGCTGGCTCTTCCCCTGGAAGTTGTCCGCCCAGGAGGCAGCTACAGTGATGGTCAATCTTGTCGCGCTCTAGCCACGAGCGGTCTTGCTCTTGCACTTGACGAATTTTAGCGCCTACGTAACGAGCCGTGTCAAATAGGGTAGGCAAACTGTGCAGAGTGTCCCCTTCCCCTAGTTTAAGGTCACGCCGCAGGGCATGGAGAACAGCCTGAGTCATCGACAGATTGCCAGACGTGCAGAGCAAAAGCACCCGCTGGTCAGGCAAGGAAAAGTCAAATAGCTTTTGGTAGGTAGAGATGTAGTCTACGCCCGCATTAGTGCGAGAGTCAGCAGCAATCACGAGTCCATGTTGAGTAATAATGCCCAGGCAGTAGGTCATAGCCGTAGTTTGTTGTCCTCTGTAGTTGCTCGCTATGCTGATGCTCTATTCTGCTGGCTCTAGCGGGGGTAGAAACTTTTGAATCAAACCAATAGTGACAGCAGGAATTTCGAGTTGGGGAGTTAGCCCAACATCAGTCAGCTGATGAAATTGAACCACAGTAGGATTCATTTCAGCTAGACGGCGACCAATTTCTGGACCCGTAAATTGAGATTTTTCACCCCAAAGGATTACGGTTGGCACGGTAAGCCGGGTCATGTATTCCGATAGGTCAAAGCACAGGTCGCCCCGCACAAAAGAAAGGGCGGCATATTCAGCATTGGGCTGGGTTGCCGACTCCAGGTATGCCTCGACAATTTCGTCAGAAATTCGCTCTGGGCGGGCAAATTGACGCTGTTCTAGAAAGCTGCGAATGCCAAAGCTGGTAGCGACTCCAGCAGTGTAAAACAGGCGATCGACTACAGGAATATTCACTAATTGAGTGAAGAAGCTGCGAGTGTAGTTTTCACCAAAGTCAGATAGCCCTGCGGCGGTAGTGAGGATGAGGGATTTGAACAATTCGGGACGGGCGATCGCCGCTCGGATCGCAAAAGCAGCCGTCAAAGACGACGCAATCACCGTTGTCGGTCCACTGCACGTCTTTTCCATGAATTCAATCAGCGTGTTTACATAGTCCTCAACTTTATAGTCGCGGGCGGGATGGTCAGACTGCCCCCAGCCGATCAGGTCAGGTGCCAGGATGCGATATTGGGCGGCAAAGGCAGGATAAACCTTAGACCACTCATAGGAAGAAGAGCCGCCACCAAAGCCGTGAAAGAAGACGAGTGTAGGGACATCGGCATGGGGCACTTCTTGAGTCACCCAAGGCTGACCCTCAGCCGTGTAGTAGACCATCTTCCCCAATGAGGTCATGACAGAGTGTTGATAAAATCCCGGTGGAATAAACATACGTACACCTCATTCACACGGATCAACCGATCAGGCTAGCGTGAGTTAGATAAAAGCACATCTACCATTTTGCAGCTTACCTTACCCCTTTCAAATTTGTGAGAATACAGGTTAAGAGGTGCTTCTTCTGGCTCTCTACTTCAGTCAATCTTAGAAATACTATGAGAGTCCTCGAAGCTCAACGTCTGCGAAAAACTTATCGATCTCAGGGCAAGGTGCTAGAAGCAGTTCAGGATGTTTCCCTGGAATTGTCGGTGGGTGAGGTTCTGGCATTTTTAGGGCCAAATGGAGCCGGAAAAACAACCACGATCAAGATGATTGCTGGGCTGATTTTGCCCGATCAGGGGTGGGTCAGCATTGCTGGACGCAATCCTCATCGCGACTCACGTGCCTTGCGATCGCTTGGTGCTGTTTTGGAGGGCAACCGCAACCTCTACTGGCGACTCACGCCCCAGGAAAATTTGGAATATTTTGGCGTGCTGCGCGGTCTAACTCGTCGTACTGCTCGGCAGCGTGGGCAAGAATTATTGGAACGATTTGGGCTAGCCGACAAAAGAAGTACGACCGTGCAAACGCTCTCACGCGGGATGCAGCAAAAACTGGCGATCGCCGTTTCCCTAATTCACGATCCGCAACTGTTGTTGTTGGATGAGCCCACTTTAGGACTGGATGTAGAAGCTACCCAAACCGTAAAACAGTTGATTCGTGAAATTGCTGCTGAGGGGCGAGCCATCTTACTCACTACACATCAACTCGACATTGCAGAAGAACTTTCAGATCGGGTCGCAATTATCCAACAGGGCAAAATTGCAATTGAAGAACCTACTTCAGAACTGATTCGCCAGTTCTCAGGAACCGCTTACACGATTGAGCTAGAGCATCCTTTAGACTCAGAAAAAGTGAGTAAAGTGAAAGAGTTGGGTGGCACCTTTCAAGGACAGTTGATTTATGTGCGTGAGTCAGACGAGCTATATCAAATCCTTGATGTGCTGAAGCCTCTACCACTGGTCAGAGTCTACCGAGATCAAGCGAACTTGACGGATATTTTTCTAAAACTGGTGCGGGAGAAAACCCTTGGTTGAGCTATTTTTGGCAGAACTCAGGCGCAGTTGGATTCAACTGATTCGCTATTCTACAGAGGCAATTGGTGGCATCATTATCACAACCTCCATTTTTTATGGGCTCTTTCTCAGTGCCCAATATATTGCAGGACCAGGGCTTCAGTTTGGCGATCGCCTAGATGCCGTTGTAATTGGCTATGTCCTGTGGACACTAGTATTGTTTATCCTGAGTGACATTGCCGGAGGCTTGCAAAATGAGGCGCAAACCGGAACCTTGGAGCAGCTTTTTCTCTCACCTTTTAATGCATCAAAGGTTTTTTTGGTGAGAGCGATCGCCAGTCTCACCATTCAAATCACACTTAATATCAGCATTTTACTCATCATCATTGCGATCACGGGCAGTCAGCTTTCCTTTCCGCCCAGTCTGCTATTACCCTTCATCACCGTGCTGCTAGGAGCCTACGGGCTAGCGTTTGCAATGGGGTCCCTAGCCCTATTGTTGAAGCGAGTCCAACAATTACTCGGTATTTTTCAATTTGCTTTGCTATTTTTACTATCCGTTCCTACTGAAACCTGGGTTGGGTCAGGCAGAATATTTGCGCTGCTGCTGCCGATGACACCCGGAGCAGGACTACTGCGAGATCTGATGGCGCGGGAATTGGGACTGAACTGGGGACAGTGGGCGATCGCCCTCGCCAATGGAGTCGTCTATTTTTCTCTGGGACTGTTCCTCTTTCGTCAAGCCGAACGCGAGACCAAACGCAGAGGCAGACTGGGTGGATATTGAGACTTTGGCTGAGGCTTTTGTTCACAGCACCAAAAAAATTGCTTCGTCTGCAATCCAAATGGATGAAGTCTACTTGTATTGACCCCAACTCAGCGATCGCTCTCACCACGTCAGGGTTTGTAGGATATACAGTTGGTGGAGTACTGCTGGCGATTTGAACCTACTCATGCAGCGCTTTAACATAAACCGATTATTGAAAGAACTTTTTCCATAACATAAGCGGCTTATCCCAATTCAAAGACATAGTGAGTGTGAGGGTTTCCCTATCCATAGCCATACTCATGCTCACGATCAGGTACATGATTTAGTTGTTGCTTAGCGCGATCGCTTTAGGTAATGTGGCTGTTGGACTGGTGTTGGTGCTGGCGTTTAGTACAGGTTTAGCGATCGTGCTGACTGGATTGGAGTGATTGCTCGTTTACACTAAGCGACTGTTAAAACAAGTTCTCAGTCAACGGCGATTGCTGAAAATATTACCCGTCGTAAGTGCGTTAAGCATTGTGCTAACTAGCGTTAGCATTTCCACACAAGCATTTATGCAAGTGATAGATTTTGAGTTTTGAGTTGTAAGTGAGTTCTCCAATTGTATCGAAGTAATCCTATGCTGAAGTTTTTGAGTTTGACAGGTGTTTTGACGGTTACTTTCTTATGGTTGGCGATCGCCTCTCTTACCTAGATTGCTGCTGGCGACACTCTTATTTTTCCATCGATCTCTCCGCTGTTGAGCGAATCTAACTTGGACGATACTTTCTTTTGCTACATATGAACCGAAGATGGCAGAGTAGTGAATTTAACCCGAATCTGTGCTATCCATCCCAACAGTCGCAGCAGTAGTCAAAACCAGAGGGCTATTCCAGATGTTACCGTGAGTTCTAGCAGCCAGGATGTCATTAACTTAGAGAACAGCTTGGACGTGAACGGATGCTACGTTTTTGATGAGAATCTCCGTCCCTGTTTACCTGTTCAATAAGTATTTAATAAGTAACCGTTTCTACGGCCTAACTGTGTTTGGGGTAACCTTTCATCTTAATGGAATCGCAGACCTATCCTGGGCTTCAGGTAGAGGATATTTATCCCCGCCACGTTGAAACTGAATCTATACAAGATAGGAGAAAGCGTGTGCTATCTAGCAACAGTAAGCCTTTCAGAACGATGTTTCAAGATTTTGGGGGCGAACCCCGTCAGCACAGCTACTATCCAATTGAACTGGCAACACCCCAAGGAGTTGTTCATTGCCAGTATTACCGAATAGAAGCAACTAAACAAGCTGCGATTTGGGTTGGTGGAATTGGTGGAAATTGGGATACCCCCGCGCAAGGGCTTTATCCTCGGCTTTGCCAAGACTTAATGAGTGATGGCATTGCTGCACTACGCCTTCAGTTTCGCAACTCCACGCACCTGCAAGAGTCCGTTCTAGACGTGTTAGCGGGCATCAATTATCTAGAGAATGAAGGAATTGAGGCGATCGCCTTAATTGGTCATTCTTTTGGCGGTGCGGTTGTGATTCAGGCAGCAGCTCAAGCAGAGGTGGTTCGCACGGTGGTGACTCTAGCAACACAATCCTACGGCACAGATTCTGTTTCAGCAATAGCAAGCCACTGCTCGCTATTGCTGCTGCATGGTACACACGATTCCGTTTTGTCGTCACTCTGCTCACGCTACGTCTACAACAGGGCACTTGAGCCTAAACGGCTGGTGCTTTACCCCAACGCAGGTCATGGATTAGATGAGGTTGCTGGAGAAGTGCACCAAACCATTCGGGCTTGGCTAAGCGAACAGATGGATCAAGATAGAATTTTTTGATCGTAGCTAAAGCGTCACGGTATAAGCATCGCGAATGCCTGGAACTTTGACGATTTCTGCCAAAATGCCTTCGGGCAGTGGGTCATCGATGCTTAGCACCATGACTGCATCACCTCTGACAATCTTGCGCCCAACCTGCATACTGGCAATATTGACATTGAAGCTGCCTAGCAGAGAACCGATTTTACCGATGATTCCTGGCATGTCACGGTGCAACGTAAACAGCATATAGCGGTTAGGCGGAACGTTGATCGGAAACTCGTCAATGCTGGTGATCCGAATTTCGCTATCGCCCAACAGCGCTCCTGTCACTGAATGTTCGCCGAGAGAGCCTTTAGCCATCAGGTGCAGCGATCCTGTATAGTCTTTGACCGCAGCATCACGGGTTTCGATCACCCTAATTCCCCGTTCTTTTGCCTCAATGCTGGCGTTGACGTAATTGACTCGCTCTTGCAGGGCGTGAGAGAGCAGTCCTTTCAGCGCAGCGACTACAACAGGTTGACTTTCGCTATTGGCTAACTCGCCTTGCAGCCTGACGTTGAATGACTCGACCCGTCCTCCTGTCAGTTGGCTAACCAGGTTGCCCAAGGTTTCTGCCAGTTGCAAGTAAGGACGCAGTTTTTCCAACAAGTCAGGTCGTAGACCAGGAATGTTAACCGCAGAACGAGCGGGCAATCCTAACAGCACATCACGGATTTGCTCGGCGACATCAATAGCGACGTTAACCTGAGCTTCTTCTGTGGATGCACCCAAGTGCGGAGTCAGGATGACCTCTTTACCCAGCGATCGCAAAGGAGAATCACCCAGCGGCTCTGTCTCGTATACATCCAGCGCAGCCCCAGCAATTTTGCCCTGCGCGATCGCCTCTGCTAATGCCTGCTCGTCAATAATGCCACCTCTGGCACAGTTGATGATTCGAGCGGTGGGCTTCATTTTTGCCAGAGATTCACTATTAATCAAGTGATAGGTCTCTGGCGTTTTGGGCAAGTGCAGTGTGATGTAGTCCGATTCTTGGAACAGCAAGTCTAGCTCAACTAACTGGCAGCCAATTTGGTCGGCGCGTTCGGTAGAGAGAAACGGATCGAAGGCCAGCAGGCGCATTCCCATTGAACGGGCGATCGCCGCCACATGAGAGCCAATTTTGCCTAGCCCTACGATCCCCAATGTTTTCTTATAAACTTCTACCCCTGTGAAGCTTTTGCGATCCCACTTGCCGCTTTTAACGGACTGGTTAGCATCAGGAATATGCCGCGACATCGACAGCATCATTGCCACCGCATGTTCGGCTGCGGCAACCGTGTTTCCTTCGGGCGAGTTGACGACAACAATACCGCGACGGGTCGCCGCAGGCACGTCAACATTGTCAACCCCAACGCCCGCACGTCCGATAATTTTGAGCTGAGTCCCAGCCTCAATCACCTCTTGCGTCACACGGGTGCCAGAGCGGATCATGAGTGCGTCATAGTCTGGAATGATCTGAACCAGCTCTTCTACTGGTAGACCTGTTTTGACATCGACCTGGGCAACTTGAGAGAGAATATCGATTCCAACTTGGTCAATTGGATCTGAGACGAGAACCTTTGGCATGATCGGCAGGCGAGTTCAACAAGAGTGTCTGAGCAATGAGCTGGAAAATTTGTATGGGGAAGTCAACACCGTTGCTTGCACCCTAGCCATCAATTCAGATTTTCCACAGAAGGTCATTCTACTGCAAAGGTGGGACGGACCTCTCAAGCAACTAAAAAATTTTGGCTTTCCCAAAAATTTTAGGAAGGTGACTTGTTATAACGTTTCTCTCAAAAGAGGCTATAGGTGGAGGGGCATCCCACAAAGCGGGATGCCCCTCCACCTATAGCCCTAATTTTAGGAATTGGTGTTAGTTGTGATGAAGATCTCACCAAGAAGGGCGTTGAAGTCACTTCTATTTCTCTAAATAGGCACGATAACGAATAATATCCTGATCAGAGAATTCGTCATGGCACGCTCCCTTAGCTACAAAGCTGTCTCCGTTATTCAGGCGATCGCCATCACCGCGGCGATCGCAGTGATCTCAGGGCAGATTCAGCTTGACTTTGCAGGCATTAACGAAGTTTTGTCCAATTCATCCTTCCGTATCCAAATTCCCCTTCTAAATAAAGGTTAGAACTTAGCCAAAATCAAACCCAATGTTGATTGGATTTGGAGAGATGAGGCTTGAAGGTGCGATGGATTTCTGCAAGGAGTTGTCAACCCCAGGACTTTTCTAGAGGGAGGTGACAAATTTTACTCTCTAGAAAAGATAAAAAAGTTCAACTGAGGGAGATATTATTCAGCTTCCACCGGGCACTCTAGGCAAAAAAGTTACAGGGGCAGCTCAGTTAGCGTCAGAAGAAAGGATGAGCTTGAGGGACTGCATTCCTCCAAACCATTTCTTTCCATCTTGTTTACGTTGCTGCATGAGCTGTAGCTGAAATAGAGGGCATAGACTTGAACCCACCCACACAGCCAGACGAAGAAGCAACCCGTCCGCGAGCAAGTTTTAAGCAATGGCTGAAGGGCGATCGCCGAGTTTGGCTAACTGCTACAAGTGTTGCAGGATGCGTCGTTCTACTGCGAATGTTTGGGCTATTGCAATCAGCAGAACTTTCAGCCCTTGATCAGCTTTCGTGTTTGCGTCCTGCAGAAGCGAGTGACAATCGAATCGTAATTGTCGGCATTGATGAGCAAGATTTGCGGCAAATTCAGGAATGGCCGCTGCCCGACCAAAGAATGGCAGAATTGCTGCAAAAGCTAGCTTCCTATCAGCCTCGTGCAATTGGGCTGGACATCTACCGAGACTTTTCGGTTGGGGCAGGTCAGGCTGAGCTAGAGCAGGTCTTTGAGACAACCTCTAACCTGGTCGGAATTGAAAAAATTGAGGACGAAAACAGTTTTGCAGTTGCTCCACCTGCCGCGCTAAGCAACAGAAATCAAATCGGTTTTAACAACGTTGTCGTAGATGACGATGGCAGAATCCGTCGCTCTTTGCTGTATTGGACGGTAGATGGGCAAAGTCATACCAGTTTTGCGCTAAAGCTCGCCCTAATCTATTTGCAGGCAGAACACATTGAGCCAAAACCAGCCAATGTCAATCCTAAGTATCTTCAGTTAGGGCAGGCAGTCTTCCATCCGTTTGAGCCCAGTGATGGCGGCTATATACGCATGAGAAATAGCGGCGGGTATCAGGTGTTGGTCAACTTTTACAATGCTCCGTCTGGGTTCGAGATGATCTCCCTGAGCGATGTGATGACCGGAAATGTGCCGCCCGATTTGCTGCGCGATCGCATTGTTTTAATTGGCTCTACGGCAGTCAGCCTTAAAGATTTTTTCTATACCTCTAACAGTAGCGGCTTAGGGAAAGAAATTCGCCAGATGTCAGGGGTTGAGCTTCATGCCAATTTTATTCATCAAATTTTAGGGGCAGCGCTAGAGGGGCGATCGCTCCTTAGAGTGTGGTCCGATCCACTGGAACTTGGCTGGATCTTGGTCTGGTCTTGGGTCGGGGCTAGCGTAATCTGGGAGCTTCGATCTCCCCGCAAATCTGCACTTAGCGTTCTGGTTGCCAGCGCCGGCCTAACCGGGATTTGCTACCTTGCCTTACTTCAAGGATGGTGGATTCCGCTAGTTCCTGCTGCAATAGCTTTGGTCGGTTCTGCGGTTGCCGTTACGGGTTACATTGCTCACCTCCAGGAAGAGTTGAAAAAGTCAAAAGAATTTCTGCAATCTGTCATTAACACCATTCCCGATCCGATATTTGTGAAGGACAATCACCATCGCTGGATCGTACTTAACGAGGCTTACTGTCGGTTAATTGGGCAACCGCTGCAAGCACTTTTAGAACGATCAGACAGCGACTTTTTCTCAGAGAAACAAGCGATCGCGTTTCGGCAGCAAGACGAACTGACTTTCGCAACGGGAACCGATCAAGAAAGTGAAGAAGAATTCACCGATGCTCACGGAATCACTCACCTGATTGCAACCAAGCGATCGCTCCACCGAGATGCAGCAGGCAACCAGTTTCTGGTCGGCATCATTCGCGACATCACTCAGCGCAAAAAAGTAGAAGAAGAATTGAGACGTACCGCTGCCGAATTGGTGCGCTCTAACGCTGAGCTAATGCAAGCTGAAACCCACCTGCGGCAAATGGCCTATCACGATCCGCTGACCGGGTTACCTAATCGAAAACTGCTGCAAGACCGTTTGCAAGAGGCTTTAGTTTGGGCTAGTGACCACGGACAGCTAGCCGCATTGCTGTTTCTTGATCTGGATGGGTTTAAAGCCATCAATGACACGCTTGGGCATCAGGTCGGTGACCTGCTGCTCAAGGCAGTCGCCCAACGGTTAACAGGATGCCTCAGAGGCAGCGACCTGGTAGCGCGTTTGGGTGGGGATGAATTTGTTGTGTTGCTTCCAGCAATTCCTGGTGTTCAAGATGTTGCCAGAGTGGCTGAAAAGATTTTGGAGACGCTCGCGAAAAAGTTTGTCCTGGAAGAACAGCCCATTCTGATCACGACCAGCCTTGGCATCAGCATCTATCCCCTCGATGGAACGGACATGGATGATTTGATGGTCAAAGCAGACCGAGCCATGTACAGCGCTAAAGAGCTAGGCAAAAATCGCTACAAGTTTTTTGCACCAGAAACACCTTGCCTGGACCAGTAGGTTGGGTGAAGCAAAGCGGAACCCAACCTACACCTAACAAGCGCAGCGCTACCAGAAAGTTTCGTTAGTTGAATTTGAATTTGAGTTCGAATTTGAGTTCGAATCGCTTGTCCCTGAAACGGGAGCATCCTCTGAGTAGTAATTCGAGCCAGAATTTTCTGAGTAATAATTTGAGCTAGGCGAATCGGATTCCTCTGTATGGCGATCGGAGCTAGTCGAGGAATCTTGCGGCAGTTGCTCTTGTTTTACAGAATTCGGGAGAGCCGTTGAGTTTGCCCCTGACTCTGGCAAAGAGTCGGTCAAAGTTTTAATGCGATTAAGCTGACCCAAGGCCCAACGGGCTGTTTCCCGCACCTCGTCGTCCCCATCTTCAGCCGCATGGCGCAGCAGATGACTAACTTGCGCGACTTGATCGTAGATCCGGGTCAAATCTCGAATCGCGTTTTTGCGAACGTCAGGGCTATTGTCTTGCAGCGAGATCAGCAGGGCACGGTTAACGGGTTTGAGCGATCGCACGCCAATTTCTGAGATAGCTGCCAAGATCAAGTTTCGTTGGCTGGAATCCGCATCAATCATCATATCCACTAGTGGCTGAAGTGATTGCGAATCTCCCCGCTGTCCCAATTCCCAAATTGCTTTGCGTCGCTTACTGGGGTCAGGGCTGTGCAAATCTCTGACTAGCTCCTGAACGATGTCTATCTTGGAGAGTCGAGAAGTCCCCTCCATATCTGAAGCATCTTCCATGTGTCCGGAAACTACCTCAGAACGAACTAAATCACGCTTGCTGCTGCCATTTGGGAAATACGGGCGGGTGGGGGTTTCCAGCGTCGGCGACTGGTCAGCTAATCCACCTTTTAATGAGGAACTAGGACGCTTTGCATCAAGCTTTTCCATCCGTAGGAAGTAAAACAGTCCACCTGCAACCCCCAGGACTACCAAAAAGCTCAAGATCCACCAGGTTAGACCACTGCCGGATGCATTGGTTGTCTCAGCAGATTCAGTTTCGGCGGTTGATTCTGTAGCTCCTGAAGCATCGGTTGAAGTATTTGTTGCTTCTATTGCCTCTGTTGCTTGGGCTGCTATCAGTTTTTCCCAAGTTTCAGCGTTAACTCGACCATCTGCCGTTAGACCTGCTGCTTGCTGAAATTTGGAGACTGCCTCAGCGGTGCTGTCTCCATACTTTCCATCAACTGCTGCGGTGTAGTGACCTAGCTCCTGCAAAATGGTTTGCAGTTGAGTCACAGCTTGCCCCTGGCTACCAGGCAAGAGATTCGGTAATTCTGGCGTAGGAGACGGCGGCGCGGATGGAGAAGGCGAAGACTCGGACTGAGCTAGCTCCATCATGAAAGCGTTAGTGCCAGACCGTTGACCCGGAGCAAAAGCATCCGTGGAGTTTGTAATTTCTTGAAGCGTTACAGCTGCATCGACTCGCAATCCCAGAGGTAAGACGGGGATTACACCAAGGCCCGTAAGGCAGGTAACTAACAATAAACTTAAACGATAGGACATGGTAGTTCGAGTTTGGGATCGAAGATCTAGTCCGGGTATTCGAGCAGATGTCAACTCAAGCTAACTCAATCCTGATGGTTATTCCACAAAACGATTCCCGATTGTTTAGGAGTAAAAATCTAGCTGGGCTACAGGAGTGCGGCTTTTGCCAGGGTAAATGCTAAAGACATGAGTTGAGAATAGATGTTACTCATAAAACGAAACATCAGAGTTAGATTTTGGCAACCAACACAGAAAAAACACAGGAATATTAAGTCAAGACATAATATTCATATTCAGCTTGTCAAACTCGGACATAGTTAGATAAGCAGCTATAACTAACAAGACTTGATGCTAGTCCAATTCTTAGCTTGTGTAGACAGACTCAATTATAGAAATCAATCATCTCAAACGCCGCAATAGGGCGATCGCTCTCTCAATTTTAGATATTGCTAATTCTCAATACAAAATTGACAGCCGGACCGAGTTTCTTTTTGTCTGTCTATATTTCCTGTTAAAGCTATTCTGATTCTGAGTCACGCATCCCTATGTTTACCGATGATACCTCAGTAGGATCACTGTTCGGTAAAGGTAGCGAATTTGAAAAGGCAGATTTGCCTTCAGTGCTACTTGCTGCCTGATATGTGAGCGATCGCTCCCTCTGCCGCTGCATCAAACCTTGAAGCTTCTCAGCCAAATTCTCCCGCTGATTGATCAAATAGATACTGACCAGGGTAAAGCCGACCCCAATCCATTGAATTGGGCTAAGCACCTCCGCTAGAAATAGATTGCCAAACAGTAGCGCAAAGACAGGCGTGAGAAAGGTCAATGAACTGAGGCTGGTCAAGTTGCCGCTAGAAGCAAAGTAGAAAAACAAGCCGTAGGCGATCGCACTGCCAAAAATCGTTGAATAGCTCAAAGCCATCCAGTCAGGAAGTTGAAGCTGTACCCACTGCTGCGCCTCTGCCGTTGCAGAGAGTGCAAACAAGGGCATTCCCCCCAAGATCATGTGCCAGCCCGTTGCCACAACCGGATCGACATAGCGGCAAACAAACCGCACCATTACCGTACCTGCCGCCATCGATAGTGCTGCCAGCAGCATCAGCCATTCGCCACTCTGAAAAAGCCGCTGCACTGCCTCTACCCCGATTTGCCCGCTGACAGATACCTCACCGTGTAAAAAAGCCAAAATCCAGGCATCCGGTAAGCCCAGCAGACTAATTCCAAATACACCAAACGCCAACCCCAGCCAACCCCACAGTCCCACCTGTTCCGCAAACAAAAACCGTGCCATCACCGCGACTGCGAGTGGCTGTGAGTCAATCATGACTGAACCCAAACCAGCCCCGGTTCTAGCTAACCCTTCTGCCAGAAAACCCTGAAATAAGGTCGCATCTACAAGCCCAAATAAGCCGATCCAGAGCCAGGCAAGCCAACCTTTGGGTTGGGACCTGCCCATGAGTGCAGCAACAATCAGAATTAACACGCCTGCGGGCACTAGCCGAATGCCTGCCAAAAACAGCGGAGTTGTGTGAGGCATCACCCCTTTCATCGCCACCATTGCAGTGCCCCAAAGGAAGAAGGGGGCAATCAGCAGAAGTGATGCAAAGGGTAGTCGGGACTCGGTTAGTTTTAGATGCATGATTCTGGCTCAGGCTTTTACATATATTAACTGAATATGTACTTATATTAAGAATTGCTGTGGCGGTGGTGCTGGATCGCTCCGCCAAATTTCTCTAGATAAGGCACACTATAATTTAGCCTTGCTTAATAAACTTAACTGTCTAATCGCTTCACTACATTATGATCTGGCCCTTTAAGCCGAGTTCTCGGAAACAAATTGCCCGCATTGAAATTACCGGAGCGATCGCTGGATCAACCCGCAAACGAGTTTTAGAAGCTCTCAAAACAGTTGAAGAAAGAAAATTTCCGGTGCTGCTGCTGAGAATTGACAGCCCCGGTGGAACAGTTGGCGATTCGCAGGAAATTTACAGCGCTCTCAGAAAGCTGCGAGAAAAGGTCAAGATCGTTGCTAGCTTTGGCAACATATCAGCTTCGGGAGGGGTTTACATCGGCATGGGAGCTGACCACATTGTTGCCAATCCCGGGACGATTACCGGCAGCATTGGTGTGATCCTGCGGGGTAACAACTTGGAACGCCTGCTTGATAAAATTGGCGTTTCCTTTAAGGTGATCAAGTCTGGACCCTACAAAGACATCCTCGCTTTTGATCGAGAGTTGACTGAGCCGGAGCAGCACATTTTGCAGGAATTGATCGATGTCAGCTACCAGCAATTTGTACAAACAGTTGCCGAAGCTAGAAATCTTGCTGTAGATACGGTTAAGAGCTTTGCAGATGGACGTATCTTTACCGGACAGCAGGCACTAGCGTTAGGCGTAGTCGATCGCTTGGGGACCGAAGAAGATGCTCGCCGCTGGGCCGCAGAGTTGGCTGGACTTGACCCCGACAAAACACAGTGCTATACCCTGGAGGAGCGAAAAAGCCTGCTAAATCGGGTCCTGTCGGGTAGTGTTCAGTTGCATACGGGACTGTCAACCGGAGTTGACTGGGTAGAGTTTGAATTAGCTACAAGCGGTTTACCCCTGTGGCTATACCGTCCCTAGGGGCATTGATTCTAGGTCGTTTGGCAAATAGGCGCTGGAAGTGACCTAAACTGAATTAAACTCAATTTCTTCCCTCAGAGTTAATCCTGCATTGATTCAGGCTATAGGCTAGACTTCTCAAACGTCCGCTTGGGGGCGCAAACTAAATATAGCTTCTAGTCATTTAATGGGAGGGCTTTAACGTGGGCTGGAAAGTTCGGGCAATTCGAGGGGCAACGACAGTCTCAGAAAATTCGGTTGAGGCAATTCGCGATGCGGTGAGGGAACTGCTAGATGAATTGGAAAGCCTCAACCCAATTGACCCGGACGATATTGTCAGCGCTACGTTTTCGGTGACTCGTGATTTGGATGCGATTTTTCCAGCGGCGATCGCCCGTGAACGGGTTCACTGGCAAAATGTACCGCTGCTGGATGTCCAGCAAATGCATGTCGAGGGCAGTCTAGAGCGCTGTATTCGTCTGCTGATCCACGTCAACATGCTAGACCCGTTAGCTGAGATTCATCATCCCTATTTGCGCCAGGCAAAAAGCCTTAGACCTGATTGGAGCATCGATTCTCAGAAAACGGTTCGGCTAGGTCGAGGCGCTTATTGAGTCAATCGCGGCGGTTACCTGTTGAGCCACGAATGGAAGGATGGCTTCATTTTTGCTATGCGCTTCGCCTTCAGTGAAAACGACCAGCAAAAAGGGCGATCGCTCCGGCAATTCTACATAGGCGGCATCGTGGCGAACTTTGCTGGTCAGCCCTGCCTTAGACCATACCCTGGCAGTCTGAGGCAGTCCTGCACCCAAAAAGCCCGTCACCTGATTTTCAGAATCGGCAGCCAGAGCTTCCGGGTCAAGACGACGCTGCATCAGCGCCATCATCGTTTGCGATCGCCCCGATGACACTGCCACACCGCCTATAATGCTGTGCAGCAATCGCGCTACGGCGTTTGTTGTCAGCATATTGCGGTTTTCCATTAGCTCTCCCAGAAATGCTCGTTCACGCCCGTAAGCGCCGTCACACCAGGTTTTTTGATTAATATTGACTGTTTCCAATTCAGTCCAGTTGAGTGACTGAAAATAACGGTTGATCAGGTTGCGCTGATTTTTCCAGGTTTCAAACGGAGCGGCAGGGAGTTCTGGTCCGCTGGTTGTGCCTGTCAATATATCTACTACCAGGCTAGTTGCGTCGTTGCTTGAATCTACGATCATGTCGCGAATCGCCCGGTCTAATTCGCCAGATGGGGCTATCATGCCGCGCTCCAGCCATTCATAGACGGCGACCAGGTAAAACAGCTTTACGACACTGGCTGGATAAATTCGCTCAACCCCACGATAGGCAAAGCCGCGTACCGAGTGCTGCCAAAATTCGGCGGGGCTCAGCGCTCCTCCGGTATTTACAGGAACCGGATCATCGTAGACGATCCAGGTCAGGGCAATTTGGTTTTGGGCTAAGCCCGGAAATTCTGCCCGGGTCGTAGCGAGAATGCGATCGCCCCACTGTTCTAACGATTCATCTCGACGAAAAAATGTCATACCCAGTTGAGAAATAGTTTTGAATTTTGAGTTTTAGATATGGTTTCTTTCTCAGAATTGCAGTCGGCTCTGATTGCGGGACGACCAGTTGAATATCAGTGTCAAACAAACCTCAACTTGTATGATTCGCCTGAACTCAAAGACCTGGCAACTCAAGCAGTAGCGGGTCGTCAGTTGCGTATTGTATCACTCTCAGATCAAGCCGCTTTAGAGCCTCAAGACAGTCTAGGAGCAGTTCAAAACAGTACAGGTGCGGTTAAAGTTTGCCTCTGTGAAGATGACTATCCAGGCTGGCTGCCCTTAGAAGACCTGGATTTGCTGAGCGTAGCAGAAGAAAATTATCGGGCGATCGCCATCTCCCCATCCAAAATCCAAGCCCGTTTACCCAGGGTGATTACTTTTGCCCGCAAAGCGATGACCCAACCTAACCATTATCTCTGGGGCGGCACGGTTGGTCCGAACTATGACTGTTCTGGATTAGTTCAAACGGCTTTTGCTGCGGTTGGCATCTGGCTACCCAGAGATGCCTATCAGCAGGAGGCATTTGTTCAACCGATTGCTGTAGAGGAGTTGCAGCCAGGAGATTTAGTTTTCTTTGGCAGTCGCGATCGCTGTACTCACGTTGGACTTTATCTGGGCGAAGAAGGCTACATCCACAGCTCTGGTAAGGCGATCGGGCGCAATGGTATTGGTATCGACCCGCTGTCTGCTGAGGGGGGAGCGATCGCCGAAGCTTACTATCATCAGCTACGGGGTGCAGGTCGTGTGATCGCCAGCTATAAAAGTCCTGATACCTAAAACTCTAATTGCACAAGTCTTTAAAGGCATCCCCCATTTCTTCCTAAATAGGCGGTACCAAATTTGTCTGTAGGATAGCGGCATCTATAGGGGCGAAGCATTCGGTGACAATCTCTGCCACTGAAGCACAATTCTTCTGCCGAATCCTTCGCTCGTACACTCAATAGTTCTTCTTTACGAAACGGATTCTGCATAAAGTACTCCGCACCCCCTAATCCCTAACCTCCCTCTTTCTCCCTCCCCTCATGCAAAAACTAAAACCTTACCTCCGCTGGTTCATCCTGGGTGGGACGCTATTTTTCATTGCTAAAACCCTGAGGGATCATTGGCAGGAGGTTGCATCCATTCGGGTAGGAGCAGAAGCTTGGGGATATTTGGCGATCGCTCTCACTATCACGCTGCTAGCGCATGTTTGGACGGGTTGGGTATGGGGATGGATTTTAGCAGGGTTAAATCATCCAGTGTCTGGCTTTTGGAGCAGCCGAGTTTACCTGCAAACGAACGTTGCCAAATATTTACCGGGGAACGTCTGGCACTTTTATGGACGCGCCTGGGCTGCTAAAGCCGCAGGCATTCCTTTAGAAATTGCTAGCTTGAGCGTCTTGCTAGAACCGCTGCTGATGGCGGCAGCGGCACTGATTGTTGCGCTGGTCAGCAGTTCGGCAGCCTACAAAGGTTTGCAATTACTTGGTTTAGGCGTGGTGCTAGTTGCGGTGCATCCCCGAAGCTTGAATCCGGCAATTCGGTTAGTCGGTCGGTTGAAAAAGCCCAAGACAAAAGTTGATGCTGATAGCACTGAAAATCCTGCTCCGGCTATTCCTCCGATTCAGCATTATCCTTTCTTGCCACTCCTGGGAGAGTTAATATTTCTGGGGCTTCGAGGCGCAGGCTTTTGTTTCACGGTGATGGCGCTGACTGCGATCGCTTGGGAGCAAGTTCCGTTATTGCTAGGTGCTTTTAGCGTTGCATGGCTGCTAGGATTGATAATTCCTGGCGCACCCGGTGGCATTGGCGTTTTTGAAGCAACGGCGATCGCCCTTCTGGATAACCACTTTCCACCTGCAATGGTCGTCAGTGCAGTCGCAGTCTACCGCTTGGTGAGCCTCTTAGCAGAACTAGCAGGTGCAGGAATAGCCTGGCTCTACAGCCGTAGAATATAGCTTAGCCATACGGCGACACTTCTAGAGAACGATTGCAAGCGATCAAGTGTGAGTATTCAGTTTGAGTGTGAGTGAGTGTCCATGAAAACAGTGCTGCATCCCGACTACCATAGCGACCGATCTGCGTCAGCGCTACAGCTTGACCTGTCTATCATCGTGCCGATTTACAACGAGGTAGAGTGTGTTCCCCATTTGCTGGATCAGGTCTCGCAAATTCTCAAAGACCATCATTTTTCCTATGAGATTATCTGTGTAGACGATGGCTCTACCGACGGCACGACGGAGTTGCTTTACCAGCAGGCAAAGTTGCGAAAAGATTTACGCGTGGTGGTTTTGCGGCGAAATTATGGACAAACCGCAGCTATGGCGGCTGGCTTTAATTACGCTAGGGGTGCCGTGTTAATTACGCTGGATGGAGATTTGCAGAATGATCCAGCAGACATTCCGCAACTGGTGGCGAAATTAGAGGAAGGCTATGACTTGGTTAGCGGTTGGCGCAAAAACAGGCAGGATGCAGCCCTAACTCGCTTGCTGCCCTCCAAAATAGCAAATTGGTTGATTGGGCAAGTGACTGGCGTAAAGCTGCATGACTATGGCTGCTCGCTCAAAGCCTACCGCTCAGAATTGGTCGCCGATTTGAACCTGTATGGGGAACTGCATCGCTTTTTGCCCGCGCTGGCTTTTATCGAAGGAGCCAGGATCACAGAAATGCCTGTGCGCCATCATGCTCGTCGCTTTGGCCAAAGTAAATATGGCTTGGGGAGAACGTTTCGCGTGTTGATGGATCTGTTTACGATCTTCTTCATGAAAAAATTCCTCACCCGCCCAATGCATGTGTTTGGCTGGTTTGGTTTGGTTTCGATGGCGTTAGGAATTCTGTTGGGTGTGTACCTCAGTTTTCTCAAGCTGGGGCTAGATCAAAGCATTGGCGATCGCCCCCTCCTAATTTTGGCGGTTGTGCTGTTCCTCACTGGAGTTCAGCTATTTAGCTTTGGGCTGTTGGCGGAGTTGTCTATGCGAACCTACCATGAGTCTCAGGGTCGCCCGATTTATCGGGTCAGAGAAGTTATCGAACCCGTCGGCAACTCCAAAAGTACTGTGTAGAAAAAAGTACTGGATAGAAAAGTGATCAAAAAGCGATCAGATTTTTAGTAAGTCTTAAAAATCCAGAGTAATTTGCAAAGAATTGGACTTTTGCGACCGAAATTTGCATATATGCCTCAAGACTGGTGGCATATACCGCCATAATTTCCTAAATTGGCGGATAGAGTCTGTTCCATTCTCTGGCGTTTGCCCCAGGTTATACCAGTGCTTATTGTTTGCTACTGAGTGTCTGAATAATATCAAATTTGTACATAAAGGCTCAAAAACTGGCTTTTTACGTCCAAACTACCAGGTGGTTCACCGATGGGTTTACCTGAGTATTTTTTGATCTTGACTACTCTGTTTCCGAGGCACTTGTGTAAGTCGAAGACGGCAACCTACCTGAGATTGGACTGCATCGACATTTAATTTCTAAGAACCATTGAGGAGTGAGTGTAAACATCATGCTATTTAGACATGTTTCTGTCTCGCTGAGTCTTGCTGCTTTAGCCCTTGTTTCCAATGCACTGGTTGCGCAGGCTAATACTGTAGATTCTGCATCGGTTGATGTTGTGAGTGAGCAGCCTGCAAGCGAAGTAGAGGCAGTAGAAACTCAACCTGGGTTGGCGATCGCCCCCGTTCAACCTGAGCAGACTGTGACTGCTGACAGCGAAAGTCTGACTGCACCAGATGTAACTGCACTAGATGTAACGACTGAAGCGCAAGTTCAACTGGCAGACATTCAAGAACTGCCAGTAATCACGGCGACTCCTGAAACGGAGCAAGCTAATTCCACTGCAACTCCGGCTGAATCTGTGACTGTAGCCGAAGAGTATGTAGAAGACAGTACAGCTTCAACTTCTGCGGCAGCTTTGACCGAACAGCCCGAGATGGTTGACGGTCAGACCGTTGAAGAACAAGAAACTAGCGTTGAACCCGCTGCTGAGCAAGTTGCTCAGAGTGTTACACCCGGTCGCTCAACTCGGTCTGGTCCTAGCTACCTTGGTGTTGGTGGTAACATCGGGCTTGGTGATGGAGACACAGCCCTCGGTGAAGGTAGTTTTGCCGTCTTCAGCAAAATTGGTTTAACCAGCTTTTTGTCTGTACGTCCGGCTGTCCTGTTCTCCGATGATCCAACCATTTTGGTTCCCGTCACGTTTGACTTTATCCCTGGTGTAACCGACGTAACAGAGGATGTATCAGGAGAACTAGGTCTTCGAGTTTCTCCTTATGTTGGAGGTGGCGTTGCAATCTCTACCGGAGATGATGGTAGCGTTGACTTCCTACTTTCAGGCGGGGTAGATGTGCCTATCACATCCCGGATTACTGCAACGGCTGCTGTGAATGCAACTGTGTTTGACAATCCGGCTGTAGGCTTGATGCTAGGTGTTGGCTACAACTTTGGCGCGTTCTAAAGATCGGTAGGCACTTAATTCAGTAACAGAAACGGAGGGAGGGCTTAGCCCTCCCTCCGTTTCTGTTAAAAAGGTAACCGGATTGAAGCTGCATTAGGTATTCAAAACTAAGTTGTCCCGATGAACTACTGTTTCTGCGCCTGAATAACCCAAAATCCCTGAAATTTTATCGGAGTGAACTCCTCTAATTTTTTGTAGCTCACTGCTGCTGTAATTAACGATGCCTCTAGCGACCTCCTGTCCGCTGCGATCGCACAATTGCACAGCATCCTGGCTCTGAAACTCTCCCTCGACTTCAGCAATCCCGGCTGCCAAGAGTGATTTGCCTGCCTGAGAAATGGCAGTGACCGCACCCGGATCGAGATACAGCTTTCCGGCAGGCACCAGTCCGTGAGCAATCCAGCGCTTTCGAGCGTTGAATGGCTGTGGCTGTGGCTGAAACTGGGTTCCCAAGGCTTCTCCTTGAAGGATTTTCTCGATGTTGTGGGGCGATCGCCCTTCTGTAATCACCGTGCGAACTCCAGCATTTGCGGCAATTCGGGCGGCTGCAATCTTTGTCACCATGCCACCTGTGCCCCACGCAGAGCCGCGATCGCCCACTTCCACATTGAGTGCTTCCAGTTGGTCAAATTTGTCTATCAGACTAATCGGTTTAGCGTCAGGATTGGATCGAGGATCAGCAGAATAGAGGCGATCAACATCCGTAAGCAAAAACAGCCAGTCTGCCTCCACTAAACTCGCCACCATCGCTGAAAGCGTGTCGTTGTCGCCAAACTTTAGCTCATCGACAGCTAGCGTATCGTTCTCATTGACAATCGGCACCACTCCCAACTTTAGCAATTGGCGGAACGTGCGATAAGCGTTGACATAGCGGCTGCGCTGCACCAGGTCGCTGCGAGTTAACAACACCTGGGCGATCGGCTGCTGGAGCGAGGTAAATAAATCGTCATAGACCCGCATCAGTCTTCCCTGACCGACAGCAGCGACAGCTTGCTTCATCGCTATGGTGCGGGGGCGCTCGCTCATGCCGAGTCGAGCACAGCCAATGCCAACGGCACCCGATGATACCAAAATCACCTGGTGCCCCTGGCGACGCAGTTGGCTGAGCGTTTCTACTAAAGCCGCAATCGTAGAGAGTGCGAGATAGCCGCTATCCGCTTGAGTCAAGCTAGAAGTACCGATTTTGATGACTAAAGTCTGGGCTGCCTTCATGAGAGTGGAGTAAAACTTTTGTAACGAACACTTAACGATCTGCTATTCATTTTTCACTAACCTCTGACACTTTGGGAATTTAGCCCTCTGCTCAGTCCTAGTCCCTTAGTACAGCGTTAAGTCTCCCAATGTGCAAAGCGCCAGCCCTACAAAAGCCGGACTGGCGCTCTACAGAGTATTCATAGGGATTTATGGGCTAGGGTCTTTATATTTGCTGACCCCATTTAATCTATTAGTAGAATGCCAGAAAAATTGGATTGTCCTGCTTGCTTTAAGGTTTTCTTTATATTTATATTCTTTAGAATTCATCAGGTTTTGTAAAGTTATGTTGCTGAGTCAGAGAAGCTCCTAAGATTTGCGAAAGCCAAACTTCTACAGTTCGCACTGGGTGCCGCCGGGCAACTTTAGCCGGGTTGACCATTGGCTCAACCAGAACCGTAAACATCCCCAGCCGATTTCCTGCCAGAACATCGGTGAAGAGGCGATCGCCCACCATTGCCACATGCTCGACTGGAATATCCATTGCCTCGACGGCTTGCCTCAGCTTGCGACGAGAAGGCTTACGTGCGCCCAAAATGTAGGGCAGGTTAAGCGACTGAGCAATGCGGCTAATCCGGTTTTGACTCAGGTTATTGCTGACCAGCCACAGCGCTACCGATGGGCGAATTTCCTCGACCCACTGCCGTAGTTCTTCTGAAACTTCGGCAGCACTCATGGGTACCAGGGTTTCGTCTACGTCCAACACCAACCCCTTCAGGTTGTAATGCTGTAACAGCTTAGGAGACAAACTCAAAATCGAGTCTCCCAAAATTAGATCAGGTTGTAACAGTTTGCCCCAGGACATAAAAGGATTGAAGTTCAGATAACGTTTGCCCTCTTGGTTGAAGATGCCCTAAGCGATACCAGGGCTACTCCGTCTCAATCTTAGATGGGTTTGGATACACTTGGTTGTTGATCCCTGCAGTTGGCCCCCACAGATTCCTGCGGTAGCTAGTTTTCACTGCCTTGTTGCTGAGCTGCTATATCGTCTTGAATGGCAGCTTGGGCAGCTTCATGTTCTGCCAGAGTACGGCTAAAGACGTGAGTCCCATCATAGCGGGCGACAAAAAAGAGATATTCCGTATCGGCTGGGTTTAGAGAAGCTTCCAGACTAGACACACCTGGACTGGCAATCGGCGTAGGGGGCAACCCTGTGTTGACATAGGTGTTGTAGGGAGATGGCGTGTTGACCTCGTCCAAGGTTAAAGGTTGCTCTGGAGTTTGGCGAATGCCAAGGGCATATTCAACCGTGGGGTCAGCTCCTAGGGGAATATTCTCTCGCAAGCGACGGACGAATACGCTGGCAATCTGAGGACGCTCTTCGCTGATTACTGCTTCTCGTTCGACGATGCTAGCGAGTGTCACCCATTCCAGCAAGGAAAATTGCGTTTGCCCCTGCTGATAAACCGGTAGGGCAACCTGCTCAAAGCGGTCTAGCATCTGGTTAATCACAGATTCAGGTGTTACCTCATCCTCAACCTGGTAGGTGTCGGGATAAAGGAACCCTTCTAGAAGGGGAAGCTGCCGGGGTAGCCAGGGATATTGGTCACGCGGAACTTGCCGAGTCGCAGCTAGAAACTCCTGAGCAGTGAAAAAGCCTTGCTCTTCAAAGTATTCCGCCATTTCCTTAGTTGACCATCCTTCAGGAATGGTAAAGCTGAGCTGGACGACTTCTCCCCGCCAGATTTTGTTGGCGATCGCCTCCATCGGTTCACTGGGTGATAGTGCGTAAGTGCCAGCTAAAAAGCCACCCTCACGATTTTGCAACGTTTGCCAGCGAGTCCACAAATTCCAGGCCGTTGTAGAACGAATCAAGCCTGCAGCTTCAAGGTCTTGCCCAATCTGTTGAGCTGACGTGCCTTCTGGAATTTGAAACTGAACTGTTTTGGCTTCAGTTGTGGCAGGCTGTTCGGCTGTAGCAGGCTGTTCAGTTGTAGCAGGCTGTTCAGCTGTAGCAGGCTGTTCAGCTGTAGCAGGCTGTTCGGTTGCAGCATCTGCGGGCGCGTTTGCCCAACTCCACCAAACCCAACCTTGCCATCCACACAGACCGAGCGTCGCAGGAAAAACAATCAGGTAAAAGAACCACTTGGAGATGCGCTGGGTGACTGTCATGAGATCTTGTGGTTTGAGAATGGGTAGATCAATCGTTCATCGTAAAGCCTAGTGAAGAATGACGTGAGTGAGGGGGGGTGAAGTTGCTATGAGCCATCACCCCAAAAGAGCGCTTACCCCAATTTGGGAAATAGGATATAGAAAATAGAGGGAGTGGCGATCGCCACTCATTTCTGCGCTTAAAGGAAAAACTTACTCCAAATCGTCAAATAGCTGATCTTCTAACTGCGATCGCATCAGTTGAAATTCTTCGGGCGAAAGCAGTTCAGGATTGCCCTCCGAATTCATCCGAGCAAAAAATAAAAGCGGATCAAGCGGCGTGCAAACAGCGTATTCTTGCTCTTCGTAATAAAAGTTTGCTAAAAGCTGAAACTGCTCAGAGTCCAGGTTGGCTTCATCTTCACCAATGTCTAAGGTAATGATGTCATCTTCGGTGGCCGCTGGCAGCTCGCCGCTAGCGGTCAAAGTTAGCGCTGAGCGGTTGAGGGTGAGGTCATGCTCCGCCAAAACTGCTCGTGCAGTTGGGAAGATGTCATCAATTTCCTCATCTTCGATATCGATCAGAGTTTCTTCATCCTCATCTTCTTCGTCTGCTTCCCAAGCAAAAATCTCAATGGGGTTGTCAACGGGCATCAGCAGCACGTACTCTTTACCCTCAACTTCCAAAGAGCGTTCGACATAGCAAAGCAGCGATCGCCCCTGTTCATCGGTCAAGCTGACGGTTGGTGCGTCGATGTCTGCCTCGTCTGCATCCATTCCCGGATTCTCTCTGCTCATATCTGAATCGGTCATGCTATTCCTCTGATCACAACTTGCGTCTTGCTGTATGCTGCTCCCTGAATTTCAGGATGAGAGCGATCGGCAAGGAGTATTACTACAGCCCCGCCACAAAAAACTTTACAGCATGACTAGATCCGTTTCACTCCCTGAACAATTCTAATTGGGCTGATTTGACTCGCCCTCTCCCAGAAGTTATCTCCACTCATGCGTTTCAGCAAGAAGGTTAAAACAAGTTTGTCGTGATTTTGGGTAATTTGCTGGGTGACTAGGCTCTAGCGTAGGAAGGCTAGTTTGGAAGCTCCAGTTTCCCTTTAGAGGGCGTTTTGGAGGGCGTTTTTAACTGTTGCCATACGACACCCCGACGCTCATACTCTAGTTCTTGCTCTACCTCATAAGCGATTTGAGGGCTAAGATATCGTTCCAATAACCACAGCGACAGATCTATGCCAGAAGTGACGCCTCCTGCTGTGACGATGTCGCCATCATCTACAACACGAGCATTGACGATTTCTGCACCCATGGCTTTCAACTCTTCTATCGCCACATGGTGAGTAATGGCTGGACGTCCTCTTAGCAGTCCTGCGCTGGCAACTAACATCCCACCTGTACACACTGAAGCAATTGTTGTGCCGCTCTGGTGCAACTGAGAAATTGCTGCGGGTATCTTGCCGCTCTGGGCTTCTGCCCATGCTCCTTGCTTGGCCCGGTCTCCCCAACCTCCACCTGGCACAATCAAAATGTCTAGTTGATCCCTGAGCTTTGCCCCCGGTTGAACTCGTAAGCCGTGGGCTGCAACAATTTCCGTGGATCCGTCTAGAGTAACCAGTTTTGCCTGCACGTCAGCCCCCATTGCTGCCGCAGTCTGCAAAACTTCAAAGGGAGCGATCGCATCAAGCTCATCAAATCCATCAAAGACAATGATTTGTATTTGAACCATAACTAGCCTGATTGAATTTTGTTTGTACCCTAACTATACCGAAACGGTCCTATTGAGAATTGCGTCTCGCATCAAGCCATTGCTGCAAAATAATGGCGGCGGCTTTACGGTCGATTAAAGCTTTGTTGCGCGAAGGGGAGCGATTTTCTGCCAGCAAAGCCTGTTCTGCCTCAAAGGAAGTCAGCCGCTCGTCTACGTATTCCACAGGAAGCTGAAGTGCTGTACTCAGCCGACTGGCAAACTTCTGCACCTGTTTTGCCTGAAACCCTATAGAGCCATCCATCGTGTAGGGCAAGCCAACAACGAGCAGTTGCACCTCACGTTCCTCAACGATGCAGCGAAACTGCTCTACGTCTTGCAGGAAAGAACGGCGTTCGATGGTGATTAGTCCGGTAGCGATTAGCCCTGTGCGATCGCAGCCTGCAACCCCAATTCGCTTTTTGCCGACATCTAGTCCCAGCGCTGAGATCATCCTAGATTAGGACTATCGGGTAGATCGGGCAGAGTATTGTCTGCCGAGTTTGAGGATGGGGAATCAGCAGGTGAGGCTGATGGAGGTTGCCCAGATCCAGGCTGCGGCAGCGGCGGAATTGACTTAATCAAAGAAATGCGACTGGGAACAGGCTTGCGAGCAGGCTGGAAGCCTTGCAGTACCTCGGAGAGGTGTAGCCCTTCGAGAGAGACAGGCTTTGCCTCGCGCAGTTTATGCCAGACGGAGCGCGACATCATCAAGGTGTGCTCAGTGCGGCTGGCCCCAATTTGCTGCAGATATTCTTCCCGTTCTGGCTGGTAGTCTGCTGAAGCTAGCCGCAACGTTTGAGCTGGGAATTCCTGAGCAATTCGCGCCATCTGTGACAGCAGCTCTGGGTAGAGCCAGGTGTAAGCCGGGTGAACCGTAAGCTGCGCCACGTGAGGACGGCTTCCATCACGGCAAAGCTTAATCTGGAAGTAGCCAATAGCGGCCTTGCGCTGCGGCTCAAACACATAGCTGCTAATCACTTCGGTGTGGCTAACCCAGTTGGTCATGCCGTAGTAGAAGGAACCCAGTAGGCTCGTCTTGAAGTCTGAAATTTGGCGGTCGAATACCTGACGCACCAGAGGCGGCATGGAGGCCGTATCAAGCTGGTGCAACAGAGACGCATCCGCATTGCTGACAGGCAGCAAGTTAGGCAGGTCAGGTTCGCGCTCTGCCAGAGCTTCGAGTAGCTCTGGGGCGATCGCCCAATAGGTCATCTCTGCCAAAGACTGAAATCCGTTTTGGCGATAGAGCGCTAGGGCAGACTTATCATTCACATCTACCTCAATCAGCCAGGTTCGCGCTTCCCAAATTGCCTGGAAGCAGTAGCGCAATAGCTGTGAGCCAATGTCTGAGGAAAGCGGTTGGTCGCCCTTAGCGGGAGCGATCGCCTCAACCGCGACCTGATCAACTTTCCAGGTGCTGCGCGTGCGGTTAAATGGCGAAACTTGAATAATTCCCTGGATTCGGTTCCCTTGCTCAGCAACGTAGGCTGAGAAGAGATGCTGAAGTGGGTTGGGAAATAGGCTGAGAAACTTGAGTAGTCCATACCAGCGACGAAGGTGCTGGAGGCGTTGCCCCAACTTGAGGGAGACGCTTTGCTGCTCGACCTCGGCCCCTTCCAACGAGAAATGCGCGATCGCCTCCAAATCCCGGAATTGGAATGGGCGAACGGTAATGTTTGTGGTTTGAGGAAGCGCTGAAGTCATGGGATATAAGGTCCAACTTGCATCTACGCCGTCTATCGCTAATAAAACGATCGGTGAGCGATCGCCTTTAGCCAGGGTTAACTATTCAGTCGTCATTACTATCTTGACAGCAATTCCAAAATCTATCAGCCCCAGAATTGATCTTGCTCAAGTCGTTGGCTTTGAATGTTGGGCAGACTTTGGGTTAACGGCTGTTTCAGTTGGGCGAATTAACACCACTGGCGTTTGTTGGTCATCGTTGCCAGCCGGGTTGCTGACCAAAGCTTGCTCTAGTAAACCTTTTGGAATACCAGAAGTGGATGCCACTATATTAACTGCTTTGAGATCATTCACATCTACGATCGCAGCAGACAGACCTGTCTCAGCTTTGATCTGATCCACCACTTGCTGCGGGTTTTCCGGTCCCAACACAATGAACTGATCGTAGGGAGGCAAAGTACCCGTTACGTCGTCAATTAGTCGTGCCTGTTCGCCTGCAAGTTGATAGAACATCCCCGGTTGGTTAAGGAATTTTTTGGCGATCGCCCCCGCTACAAACGCAAACACCACCCGCACTGGACCAACAATATCCACCAGCGTCTGCATTCCGCAGGCAGAAGACAGCGTGGAAGTCGTCATGAAGTAGAAACACAGCCGCTTTGCCACCCATCCCGGACGCACTTCACTAGGATGGTGAAACCGTCCCTGCATCACGGCTACAGGCGTTTCGCCAATCGTGACAATATCTCCAGGTTGAGCATGGGGCATCACATACCGCTTCACAATTTCAACTGGATTGTCCAGCTGAGTCAGCAGGTGAGTTTTAACTGGCAGCACATCGGCATGAAGCGTAGGCCGCCAACGTTGTGAATCTTCCGTTGCCGGAAACTTGAGGGGCACGATCACATGGCAAACTTTGGGAATTCTGCCGCGTGGACCGTAGGTCAAATAGCGAATTCGTACCCAGGCTGCCTGAAGCTGGTTTAGCTCTTTTCCACGAACGTCGAGCGACACTTCTAGACGGGTGGTCTTGTGGCGCTTAATGATGTAGCCAAACCAGTAACCATCCGGTCGGGCTGGCGTATCGGGATGGCGGGGTGTGACTTTAATCGTGTGAGTAATCTCGTCCAAGCTTCCCTTTGAAAGCAGCGTCACATCGGCTTCAACTTCCAACACCATGATTTCGACTCTGGGGCTACGGCTGGGCAGCTCGGGTTCGCCTACCAGCAGGTAGCGATGAGGTTCGTATACCTCCAGATTCCAGTCGCCCGAGGTCATCACCAGATCGTTTCCGGGGTGACGACGATACCGAATTTCTAGCGCCAGGGCACCCAGTACCAGCAGCAGCGCAACAATTCCTAACCCAATCAAGATAGTTTCTAAAAACACCGTAATCCCTAGCTAAATGCAATAAGAAGAAACTGTACTTGCAAAGATGTACCCAATTGCACATCATGTTTCTCTAGCAAGTCTATAGAATCCGGGATACTTATACCAACTAAGGCAGAGTATTTTGAAGCGGGGTCTGTTCCAAAATATTCAACCTAATATAGGAAGTGAAATTTACAAATCTGCTGATTTTGCGGTACTATTCTGTCACCAGATTTTTCTTAAACATTTGTAAACTAATAGGAAGCTCACGTTAAGCATCCTACTTTGGAGAGTTTGTAATGAAGCAACTGGTTACTGCTGAACGCTTCTGTCTGATTGGTCACCTCGGAGCAATGGCTTTCGGGTTGGCAGGGCTGCTGCTGGTGATGCCGCATCCTGAATTTCTCTCACTGCTGCCTGCGGGACAAACTCTCTTTCAGTGGAGTATGGCTGGCGGTGGTGTGGTTTATATTTTGCTGGGGACGATTGCCGTTGCGGTTTATGCCTATCGCACGCTGGGTCTACGCAACTGGCTAGTCTTTATGCTGCCAGCAATTCTAATTTCTTTAAGCAGTGAGCTACTGGGAACTAGCACTGGCTTTCCTTTTAGCGACTATAGCTACTTGAGTGGCTTGGGGTACAAAATTGCAGGTCTGGTGCCATTTACTATCCCTCTGTCCTGGTTCTACCTGGGTTTAGCCTCTTACCTCCTAGCTCGTGCCGGGTTGGGAATTGGTCAGGTGAATGCGGCAGGTGAGCTGCCCAAGTTTGGCTGGTTGAGACAAATTGTGGCGATCGCCCTGGGCGCTTTGCTACTCACCTCTTGGGACTTTGTGCTTGATCCAGCTATGAGCCAAACGGCAATGCCCTTCTGGTACTGGCATCAGCCCGGAGCTTTCTTTGGAATGCCCTACCAAAACTTTGCTGGATGGATGGGTACAGGTGCAGTGTTTATGACGGTAGCGGCTCTATTTTGGCGCACGCGACAGCCCGTCTTGCAGCGTTCTCAACTGAATCTGCCGATCGTCATCTACCTGGGCAATTTTGTTTTCGCCACGGTGATGAGTTTGGCTGCTGGAATCTGGATTCCGGTTGTTCTGGGAGTTGTTTTAGGGGTGGTTCCTGCTGTGATCTGCTGGCGCACATCACAAACTGCCGACCTTGAAGCAATTTCTGTTACCGGATTTGTTAGTGAGACGGAATCGCTAAAGCCCAAGCAGCCTCCCGCTGCTGTTGGAGTTAGTGCCAAGTGATGATTGTTGGAAATGTATGGGCTACTGCTGCTGACCTTTGGGTTGGGGCCGTAGCCTTTTTTTTCGTTTTGGTGCAGTTTCCGGCGATCGCCATTCTACTTTCTCGCTTACTTCAAGGGCCAGGGCGGCAGCCGCCTCTTTCCCCTTGCCAACCTACGCCCGATTTGCTGGGTCAGGTGAGCGTTGTGGTTCCAACTTTGAATGAAGCTGAGCGAATTGGTCCCTGTCTTGACGGGCTTAGCCACCAAGGATACGAAGTGCGGGAAATAATTATTGTTGATAGCTGCTCCCAGGACGGTACGGTCGATCTGGTGAAGGCAGCACAGCAGCACGATCCCCGTTTTCGGCTAATGACCGATGATCCTCTGCCGTCTGGCTGGGTGGGTCGTCCTTGGGCGCTGCACAACGGATTCTTGTCTAGCTCCGAGGGCAGCGAGTGGATTTTGGGAATTGATGCAGACACGCGCCCGCAAAAAGGTTTGGTTGCCAGTCTAGTTTCAACGGCAACCGAGCAAGGCTATGACCTGGTTTCGCTGTCGCCTCAGTTTATTCTCAAAAGCTCGGGTGAATTTTGGCTTCAGCCTGCTTTGCTGATGACGCTGGTGTATCGGTTTGGCCCGGCGGGAGCAGCGACAGACAGTTCAGAGCGAGTCATGGCTAATGGGCAATGTTTTCTCTGTCGGCGATCGCTCCTCACCGATTTAGGCGGCTACACCAGCGCCCGCAGTTCATTTTGCGATGATGTCACTCTGGCTCGATATGCTGCCAGCCGGGGCGCAAAAGTTGGCTTCTTGGATGGCGCAAAGCTGTTGCAGGTGCGGATGTATGAAGGGGTTGCGGAAACTTGGCGTGAATGGGGGCGATCGCTCGACCTCAAAGATGCCTCCTCCGTTGCTCAGAAGTGGGGTGACTTAGCATTTCTATTGGCTGTCCAAGGTTTGCCCCTGATTAACCTGCTGGGACTTGCAGCACTCATGGCGGCAGGCTTTCATTCCTTGCCCGTGTTGGTGGCGTTGACGCTAAACGCGGCTCTGGTAATCATGCGAGTTGCTTTGCTTTGGGCGATCGCGCCTTCCTATGCCCGCACCTCAGCCCAAGGAAAGTGGGCTTTCTGGTTGTCTCCTCTCGCTGATCCGGCAGCAGTTCTGCGGATCTTGCTTTCTTCTCTCCGCACTCCAACTCAGTGGCGCGGTCGGAGCTATTCTTAGCCATAAAACTCATGCTAGAACTTCCCACCCTCTATCTTGGATTGTTGGGCAGTGCGATTGCAGGTCTGGCAACAGGCGTAGGAGCACTGCCCATCCTGTTTTTCACCCGAATCACCCAAAATGCTCAAGGTGTCCTGTTGGGGTTTGGTGCGGGCGTGATGTTAGCAGCGACAGCCTTTTCGCTAGTGGTTCCAGGGTTAGAAGCTGCCACTGTTCAGATTAACAGCTCCGTTTATGCCGCAACGATTGTGGCTTTTGGCATTGTCTTAGGTGGCGTGTTTCTGTGGTTGAGCAACCGCTATTTCCCGCATGAACACTTCTTTAAAGGACAAGAGGGTAGCAAACAGGCAAACCTGAAGCGAGCCTGGTTGTTTGTGATTGCGATCGCCATTCACAACTTCCCAGAAGGGTTGGCAGTTGGGGTTGGCTTTGGTGGAGATGACATTTCCAATGCGATTGCCCTGACTGTGGGCATCGGTCTACAAAACATTCCAGAAGGATTAGTCGTAGCGATCTCGCTTCTGGGTGAGGCCTATTCCAAACGAGACGCAATCTTGATTAGCTTGATAACGGGCTTAGTTGAACCCGTGGGTGGCGTTATTGGCGCTGGTGCAGTTTCAATTGCTCAACCCTTCCTTCCTGTGGCGATGGGTTTTGCGGCTGGAGCAATGCTGTTTGTGATCAGCGATGAAATTATTCCTGAATCCCATCGCCTCGGCTGTGAAAAGTCTGCGACTGCCGGAGTGATGGTCGGATTCGTGATCATGATGTTTCTAGATGTGACGCTAGGATGAGCTTCCTTCGATCGGGAAAAAAAGGAGTGGGCGATCGCTGAAGGTATTGCTATCAAGACTAGGCTTCTTGAGAGCCAGCAGCGGTCGCCTCCCTCCCTAGCATTCATTCACCTGTGATTAAAAACTACCAGGCAGACTTGTCATCGAGATGTTGCAGAGATGAAGTTGAGATGACAAACTTCAAGATTCCTTTATATCTCTCAGACGGCTCAAAGTCCCATCGGTAGCCCTACCGCTTTACGCCAAATCTTCACCCACTTGCGGTAAGGTCGCCATGCCAATGTCACAAAGGCTATCTAAGATTTAGATACTAGTAGCAGAGATATCTAAATTAGCCCACGACATGAACTGCCTTACATCTCGGTTCAGCAAGCGCAACAAACTGAACGAGACATTCAACATCCAATTATTCACGCTAGCATCTCACACTCCGGAGGACTATGAAAATAAGCCGTCGCAACGACTCTGACCATCAAGACACTGATCTGCAAGATTCAATTCCTGCTTCTGACTTTGTTGCAACGGATGCACCTAGCGATCGCAAGAGACGCAATCCCTTCAGACAGGCACCCGTCTACTTGGCGCTGATCTTAGCAGGTACAGGAGTTGGCATCATCGGCAATCGTTTGGTGGGGTCTGAGCTGCCCATTCCGGCTCAGCCGTCCCTTGAGACTCAAACAAGCGAACTACCCATCAGCTCGGCGGCTCCCAGTGCATCGCTAATCCCAGTCAACCAAAACTTCATCGCAGCAGCGGTTGAGCAAGTTGGTCCCGCTGTGGTTAGAATCGATTCTTCGCGTACCGTCAGTACTCGTATACCTGAAATTTTTGGACGCAGATTCTTTGGTGAATCGGGCGATCCCAATTCACCTCCAACTCGGGTCGAGGAGGGAACAGGGTCAGGATTTGTAATTGATGCAGACGGACTGATCTTAACGAATGCCCATGTTGTAGATGGTGCTGACCAGGTGACAGTAACGCTTAAAGACGGGCGCGAGTTTAGCGGTGAAGTATTGGGAACTGATCCCGTGACAGACGTTGCGGTCATCAGAATTGAGGCGAACGGGCTACCCGCCGTTAAAGTGGGCGATTCGGAGCAGATTCGACCGGGAGAATGGGCGATCGCCATTGGCAACCCCCTTGGACTCGACAACACTGTCACTGCCGGGATCATCAGTGCCACAGGACGCAGCAGCGCAGACGTGCGTGTACCCGACAAACGAGTAGACTTCATCCAAACGGATGCTGCTATCAATCCTGGTAACTCTGGTGGGCCATTGCTGAATGAGCGGGGTGAAGTAATCGGGATGAACACCGCCATCATCGGTGGTGCACAGGGTTTAGGCTTTGCCATTCCCATCAACACGGCTCAAGACATTGCCAACCAGCTCATTGAAACGGGCCGAGCTGAACACGCTTATCTGGGCATTCAGATGGCGACCATTACTCCAGAGTTAAAAGAGCGCCTTAGCCAAGATCCCAACATTGATGTGCAGATTCCAGTAGAGGAAGGGGTTGTAATTATTGCAGTTGAACCCAACTCCCCCGCCGCTAGTTCGGGACTGCAAGCTGGCGATGTAATTCAGCAGGTTGGTGGACAGGCTGTACCCACTTCTGAGGAAGTGCAGCGCATTGTGTCAGATAGCAGCGTGGGTGAAGACCTCTCGATGCAGGTGCTTCGCAATGGAGAAACGGTGAACCTGACCGTTCAGCCCGGAGATTTTCCGACTGAATAGTCGAATTAGAGCCATAGATGAAAGGGCACCCCGCTGAGCGGGGTGCCCTTTCATCTTAAAGAGGTGATCTAACAAAGAGGTGCATAGCTTCCATTAATAAAATTCATGGAAAAGACTGGATTGATCGGGGCAGTTGCGCGAAAATCAAACCAGAATTGGGGATGTTTTATGAGAACAGGTAACCTGGACGGAATTAAGCTTTCCCAGTTGCGGGCGCTGGTTGCAGTCGCAGAAGTCAGCAATTTTAGCGAAGCTGCCCTGCGTCTGGAGGTTTCTCAGTCAGCAATCAGTCATGCGATCGCCGCTCTAGAAGAATCATTAGGTGTCGTCCTGTTTTCACGCGGACGACATGGCGCACGACTCACCCCGATTGGCGAACGGGTCAAAGATCACGCTGAAGACATGCTGAAGCTGCTGGATGTCATCGGCAAGGAAGTCAACCTGACCAAAGGGTTGAAAGGCGGACAGGTGCGCGTCGGTGTGTTTCGCAGCGTCGCAACTCGTCTCCTGCCTGAAGTGATTGTGCGGTTAAAGCACTACTTTCCTGACATCACCACTACCCCAATTGAATACCGCGATGACGATCGGGTCGAGCAAGCCCTGCGCGAAGGACGGGTAGATGTCGGCTTTACCTGTATGCCAATCACTGACGGGTTTGAGGGTTGGGAGCTAATGCGCGATGAATACGTCGTGCTGCTGCCGCCCAAATTGCAGCGTCCCGAGACCCCTCTGACTTGGGAGGAACTGGCAACTTACCCGATGATCATGACTTCTGGGCAGTCCAAGTTAGATTACTGTTCCGTTTTGACTCGTCAACACTTTGCTGAATTGGGGCAGCCGATCAACATCGCCTATGACATTCAGGAAGATTCAACTAGCGTTGGCATGGTTGAGCGCGGTTTGGGGGTAACGGTGCTGCCTCGTCTGGCGACCGAACCGCTGCCTCCAGAAATTCAAGTTTGTTCCTTGCCCGTGCCGCTCTATCGCCATATCCAGGTGGTAATGCTGGCAGATGCCCTGCATTCGCCTGCTGTGTACGCTTTCCTGGATACGCTAAAGGAACTCTATCCGCCTGAACTGCAAGCTACGCCGATTAGCTCTGAACGACGACAGAAAGTGTCGAGGGCGATCGCCTAAAGCTGTATGAAGCTTAACCACTTTCAGGCTGCCGATCGCTTCTATGAAAGAGTAAAAGATCACCTGGAGCAACACACAGCGCAGCACTGTATGCTGCTGAGAGCCTGCTATGCCCTGTTGCACAATCCTCAACCTCGCGCTCGCCCTCCTTACCTGGCAACCGTAGAAGCAGAGGATATTCTTGCTGTTGCCGTATGGATTTCGCCCCGCTATTTAATTTTGTCCCAAGTGCGGGATTTTGCAGCATTAGATTTGATTGCTCAAGACCTGAGTACTCATCAGGAACCGCTACCGGGTGTCAGCAGTTTGCCAGACATTGCTACTGCCTTTGCCCAAAAGTGGCAGGCCTTAACACAGCAATCTTACAAACTGAGCCTGAAACTGTGGGCAAATCAGCTTGTGCAGGTACAGTCCATTCCTCAGGCGAGTGGATACTTGCAGCTTGCTGAGGAAGGCGATCGCTCCCTCCTAATCAACTGGTTGAAAGCGTTCGACATTGAAGCATTAGGTCAAATTGAAAATAATGCCGAAGCTTCAGTTGATCGTGCTCTAGCCCAAAAAACGCTGTATCTTTGGCACGATGGAGTGCCCGTCTCAATGGCTGGCGGCAGAAAGTCTTTACCCAATGGCGGTTGGATTTCACCTGTCTACACGCCGCCTGAATATCGCCGCAAAGGCTATGCCAGTTCTTGCGTAGCGGCACTCAGCCAGAGGTTGCTAGACCAGGGCTGTGATTACTGCATGTTGTTTACGGATCAGACGAATTCTACATCCAATCACGTTTATCAGGCGATCGGCTATCAACCGGTGTGTGATTGGTATGACTACTCGTTTTATCAATAGACCTCCTGCGTGAATGTTAGTGCAGCGCAGCCACATTACCATTCACGCCTCAAAAAGTAATTCATGCAGGATGTCTAATCATCCAGTGGTTGAAATCGCTGGTTTCACGATTGGCAAATTTTTCCTGCCTCAACCGTAAGAATTTGAGAAGATTTAAGCCACTGTGCATCAAAGGAACCGAGATGCGTTGTAGTAATCAGAGTTTGGAATCGATCCTGAATGGTTTCCAGGAGTTTGTTTTGGCGGTTCAGATCTAGCTCTGCCAATACATCGTCTAGCAGCAACAAGGGCGCTTCACCAACAACGGATTCGATTAGTTTTAATTCTGCTAGCTTCAGCGACAGTACCAGGGTTCGCTGCTGTCCCTGGGAGCCGTACTGCCGTGCAGGGGTTTGGTTGATGGTGAATTCCACTTCGTCGCGGTGCGGTCCGACTAAGCTTGTGCCCTGATAGTGTTCAGCGATCGCCCGCTGCTGAATTTTTGCTAGAAACGCCTGCTGCACCACAGCGGGATCATCCTGCTCCAATCCAACATTGGGAGCGTAGTTTACTTCAAGCAGTTCCTTGTTGTCGCTGATCGCCTGATGCCAGGATTGGGCGATCGGAGCCAGCCGTTCTATCACTCTGGCACGACGACGAATCACGCGGGAGCCAATTGCCGCAAGTTGAGCATCCCAGATGGCAAGCTGGGTTGCATCGGGTGGGATCACCTCACTACCAGCCGATTCAGCCAACGATTCAACTGCTGGGACTGCCTCATCTACAAAGCTAACTGGAACTGGGCGATCGCCATCTTTCCGCTGCTGTTTGAGGAATGCATTGCGCTGGCGTAAAACGTGATTGTACTGCTGCAAGATGTAGGCATAGACGGGTTCCAGTTGGGTGAGCAGAGCATCCAGCCAACTACGTCGTTGTCCAGGTCCGCCCCGCACCAGATCCAGATCCAGGCTAGAAAACTGGACGGCATTCATGACGCCTAAAAAGTCGAGCTGTCTTCGCAGCGTTTCACCGTTTAGAGCAACGGTGCGGCGACCGTTAGCGCGGAGGGCGATCGCCAAGTCGGTTAAGCCTGTGTCTTTTTCGAGCGTGGCAGTAATTTGACCAATAGCTTCCCCCTCTTGCACGAGTTCGCGATCGCGAGTTGCCCGGTGCGAGCGCAAGGTTGCCAGCAGTTCGGCAGCTTCCAAAAGATTGGATTTACCTTGAGCATTGTCTCCTAACAGGATGGTTTTAGGTGCAAAAAACTCCACCTGCTGATCTCGGTAGTTGCGAAATTGGCGCAGGTGGAGAGTTTTCAAATACATTTTTACAAGGTGTACGGTGCGTTTAGCCCATGCGTCTGCTTAAGAATAGGCGAATGAACAGCTTTTCTAGCTCAACCCAAACAAACATGAGTGAGCTAAAGCCGATGCAAACTGCAAGTTCAAACGGGCTGAGGTAGTGCGTTCCAAAGAAGTTCCGCAATGGCTCAACATAGACTAGCAGCAGTTGCAGGATCGTCGTTAAGCCAACCGCCATTAAGATAAAGGGATTTGAGAAGGGATTTAGCTCTATGGTGAGACGGCTGTTTGAGCGAATGGCCATCGCGTGTCCCATCTGCGCTAAACAAAGGGTCGTGAAGACCATTGTTTTCCACCGCTCAGGGTCACCAGACTGCTGGCTGTAGTTGTATGACCACACCATCAGGGCGATCGCCAGGATTGCCAAAATAATACCAATTCGCACCATGTAAAGTCCCAAGCCCCGCGCAAAGATATTTTCCTCTGGGTCGTGGGGTGGACGGTTCATCACGTTGGGTTCTGCTGGTTCTACAGCTAGCGCTAGGGCGGGTAAGCCGTCTGTCACCAGGTTCATCCATAGAATTTGCAGTGGAGTGAGCGGTACGCCCCCCATCGGCAACAAAATTGGGGAAGCTGCAATCGTCAACACTTCGCCAATATTTGAGCCGAGGATGTATTTGATGAAGCGACGAATGTTGGTGTAGACGACTCGTCCTTCTTCCGTAGCGGCGACAATCGTGGCAAAGTTGTCATCTAACAGCACCATATCGCTTGCCTCTTTGCTCACGTCTGTGCCCGTTATGCCCATCGCGATACCGATGTCTGCTTGTTTCAAAGCAGGCGCATCGTTCACGCCATCGCCGGTCATCGCTACGACTTTGCCCTGACGCTGGAGGGCCTGCACGATTCGCAGTTTGTGTTCTGGAGCAACCCGCGCATACACGCTGACGTGATCGATTTCTTGCTCTAAGCCTGCTGCGTCTAGTCTTTCTAACTCGCGGCCAGTGAGGACGCGATCGCCTGGTTTGGCAATGCCCAAGTCTTCGGCGATTGCCTGTGCGGTCAACTGATGGTCGCCCGTGATCATAATTGGACGAATTCCAGCGGTGCGGCATTTGGCAACCGCATCACGCACTTCAGGTCGGGGTGCGTCCAGCATGTCCACCAAGCCCAGCCAAACCAATTCTTGCTCCGTCGTTTCATCGGAACCTTCTGCTGGTACTTGATTAAGCAGCTTGTAGGCAAAGCCTAATACCCGCAAACCTCGCGATGCCAAATTATTGTTTGTCTGTAAAACCTGGTTGCGATGCGCCTCCGTTAGGGGCTGCACCTGTCCACCCACGCGAATCTGCTGGCACCGCTCCAGCACCAGTTCAGGCGATCCTTTACAGAATAAAACGAGCGATTCTGCCCCAGGAATAAAGCTAGCCAATTCATCCTTCGCCCCTCTTCCTTCATCCTTCACGATTACGCTCATGCGTTTGCGCTCAGACGAGAAGGGAAACTCAGCTGCACGAGGCAAATGCTCTGTCCAATAGTGACGGTCGAGTCCAGCTTTACTGGCAACGACTAGCAGGGCGCCTTCAGTCGGGTCACCTAGAATTGTCCAGACTCCATTCTCTTTCTGCAAAATCGAATCGTTGCAGATTATGCACGCTAGCAACAGCGCCTTTAAGTCCGGTCTGTCTTGGGGAGACGCAACTTCGTTGTCATGGTAAAACTCACCCGTGGGGTCATAGCCTTCTCCAGTGACGCGCAGGGAAGCATCTACCGTATGGAGCGACTGCACCACCATCTTATTTTGGGTGAGGGTGCCCGTTTTGTCAGAGCAGATGTTGGTGACAGAACCGAGCGTTTCTACCGCAGGTAGCCGGCGAATCAGCGCATGACGGCGCACCATCCGTTGTGTTCCTAGTGCCAGGGTGACAGTAATAACGGCAGGCAAGCCCTCTGGCACAACTGCCACCGCCATGCTGAGTGAGACTTCTAGTAAATCTTCTAAAGGTTCCCAGCTTCCGGCTCGGAGCAAGCCGCCAATCACGACCAGCGCAACCAGGGCAAGCGAACCTGAAACCAGGACATTGCCCAGTTGCGTCATTCTTTGCTGCAGCGGGGTTGGCTCGCTTTCGACGGACTGGAGCAGTTCGGCAATGCGGCCTAGCTCCGTTTTCATGCCCGTACCCGTGACTAACACGGTGCCGCGCCCCTGAATAACTTCAGTTCCTTGATAGACCAGGTTGATGCGATCGCCTAACTGTGTATCATCAGGCAACTCAATTTCAGCCCGTTTATTGGCGGCGTGCGCCTCTCCGGTGAGGGCAGCTTCTCGCACTTGCAGATTTGAAGACTCTAATAGACGACCATCCGCTGAAACCTGTACTCCTGCCTCTAGCAGCATCAAGTCACCGGGTACCAACTCTTTAGAGTCAATATCCATGGTTCTGCTGTCTCGGATTACCCGAACTTTAGGCGAAGCAAGCTGTTTCAACGCTGCCAAGGCTTTCTCAGCGCGGCTTTCCTGGATATAACCCAACGCTCCATTGAGAATCACAATCGCAAAAATGGAAATCGCGTCTTTGGGAACAGGTGTGACTCCCTCTGCTAATGCGCTGCGAATGTCTATAATGGCTGAGATAATCGCAACTGCGATCAGCATCAGCAGCATGATGTTCTTGAACTGATCGACCAGAATGGCCCAGTTGCTGCGTCCGCCGCGCTCTTCTAGCTCATTTAGACCGTAACGCTGTAGCCGTTCTTGAACTTGCTGAGCGGTTAGACCTGTCTGGCGATCGCTCTGAAGCAACCGCAGCGCTTTCTCAGTTTCAAGATTGTGCCAAACACTGGGAAGCGAATCTGGTGGGGAATCCGAAGCCATAGATGAGTTCATCAACTTTTTACCGTGAAGCAGCAGTAGACTACAGTAGACTACAGTGCCTAAATCCAAGCCGCATTCGTCTAGGAGGATGAGGTTTTGGACTCAGGCTAAGTTTCTAGATTTTACTCAGTCGCATAGCCCGAAACAATGCCACTGTAAAACAAGCGGGTTACAGCCTCGTACGCCCAATGGTCGGTAGACACATCTGCAAAAGCTGGCTCAAACTGCTCAATTGGTGTTTCTAACACCGCACTCAGGGGCAACGGAGCCTGATCGCGGCTAATCGTTGCGCTAGTTGGACTAGTCTGCGCTACCGCAGGAGCAGTGGGGCTAGTAAATCGAGGTTGAGCAGCTTCTATACCCGATTGCCCTGAATCTTTTATGAACTGAGCTTGGGCGGCAATAGGAATGAAGCTAACGCTGGTGGCGATCGCCACTGCCATCCAAAACCGTCCTTGAGCCAAAAATAATTCTTTCATCGCTGTCTTACTGGGAGTACCAATTCAAAACCAATCGAGAGCCAGAGAATGAAATCTGCTAGATCATTTGCCAAATCGGTAGATCGTCAAAGAAGCACATCAGCTTGTAGAGGCAAGTGCAAGCCCGTCACATTGGGTCACATTTCAGCTTCAATGGTAGCGAACAACCATAGCACGAGCTTCAGCATTGCCTGAATGCAGATAGGCTAAGCCAAGACTTCTTATTATTGTGCCTTATAAATTATTGTGCCTTATAGATATTGGCAGGCTCCAGAGGGTGTGAGTGACTGCCTGTCTTATCCTTAGACCTCAACCCCCAAATTTACAAAACTCATTAGGATGAACCATAGACACTCTCCTCTTTGATGGTGCTATGAACTTGTTCACCCAAATTTTTCATCTTGTTGGTTCTGGTGCAGTCGCCTACATCACGGCGCGCAATATGCGGGATTTGCAGACTCGCCCGAACTTGCTAGCAGGTTTTCAACTTGCAGAATCAGGCTCAGTCCCTTTTTTAGAAGCGCTCAGCCAGAGAGCCGCTGCGGAGGGGGATGACTGGTTAGCCGAAAAGCTTAGCCGCCACGCTCAAGACGAGCGCAAACACGGACAGATTTTTGCCCACGCCTTAAAGCAACTCAACAAACAAGTGATTGACTTTAAGCAGGTGCCCCAAACCACAGCAGAAGGTAAACCCGATGAGCGGCGGCGCAGTCCTTTCTTTGATGCTTACTTTGAGGGCTATTCTAGGGAAAATATGAGTCCAGAAAAAATTGACTGGCTTGTATTTTTGGGCAGCACTCATATTTTGGAGCTAGATGCCTGTAAAGATTTTGCGCGAATGGCAAACGCTCTGCCCGACGATCCTCAGAGTGTCAATTTGAAGAAGAGCATTCTCAGCATTGCCCAAGATGAGAAGGGACATGCCGCCTACTTGCTAGAAGCAATGGAGCGTCGTCTGCCTCACAATCAGGTGATAGCCCTGGTAGATGAATGGCGGACTCGCAAAGTTAATGCGCTGCTAGCAATGGTGGGAAATTTGATCCAGCGAAATGGACAGCAGCCTTCTCTCGTACAGGATGGAGTACCCGCTGAAATGTCAGAAGGTGTAGCAGAAGGAAAGGAGTTAGCGGCTGTTTGAAGAGGGGTTAGGGGCTGGGGGCTAGGGGCTAGTGCTTCCTGGTTCCCGAACTGGAGATTAGGAACCAGGAAGCACCAGGAAATAAACCAGTTCCTAGCCCCTAGCCTCTTCCTTCCAATGGCTGAAAGGATTTTTGGCCAACGCGGCGTTGAAATAGCGCGGATCGTGAGAAACTTCTGGTCCAATCCAGGAGGGCAATTCGACGGGCTGATTTTCGTCAGATAGTTCAACTTCTGCCACGATCAGCCCTTGATTTTCTCCGGCAAATTCGTCGATTTCCCAGGTTAAATCACCTTGTCGAAGGACATGTCGGGTTTTCTCGATCAGGGGGCGATCGCACAACGTGTCTAGCATTAGCGTTGCGTCTTCGGTTGGAATTGCGTACTCAAACTCTGGACGCACCAGTCCAACCGCCGTACCCTTGATCGTCAAAAATCCTTTTTCGCCTGCAACCCGCACCCGCACAGTTCGCCGCACGTCTGAGAAGATGTAACCCTGACGGTAGAGCGTTCCAATGGCAGATTTCCGCCATTCGTCTCCAACTACCAGGAATTTTCGTTCGATTTCGGTTGCCATTATTTTCACTTGCTAGCTCTGAGCGCTTTCCCCTTTCTTGCCAAGTAACCAGTAGGTCATCATTTCGCCCCGCCCTTTGATCCGGATACTGCCTCTGGGCTTGAGGATGTATTTCTCTCGTAGGGCGTTGTAAGTTACTTCTGTTACTTGAATTTTATCGGCTACGCCTTCGGACTCCATGCGACTAGCGACGTTAACTGTATCCCCCCAAAGGTCGTAGCTAAATTTTTTGGTGCCAATTACGCCCGCTACGACAGGACCGGTGTTGATACCGATGCGGAGGCAAAAGGAGTCACCTGTATCGCGGTGAAATTGGGCGATCGCCTGCTGCATGGCTAAAGCTAGGTCTGCGATCGCTTCAGCGTGGTCGGGTTTAACCTGAGGCAAGCCACCCACCGCGATGTAAGCATCTCCTACAGTTTTGACTTTTTCCAGGCGATACTGTTCGACGAGCTGATCAAAAGTCGAGAAAATTTGATTCAGTAGTCTCACCAGTTGAACAGGTGGTACCTGGGCTGAATAGGGCGTGAAGTTAACGATATCTGCAAACAAAATGGTGACTTCAGCAAAATTATCAGCAATTACCTGCGCCTGTCCTCGCTTTAGTCGCTCAGCAATTTTTTGGGGCAGAATGTTGAGCAACAACTGTTCTGTGGCTCGACGGGCTTGACGTAATTCTTCTTCGGCTTGTCTGCGCTCAGTAACATCTTTGACGCTGCCTTCGTAGTACAGCAGCGTGTCATTTGCGTCTTTGACCACCCGAGCATCTTCAGAAATCCAGATAACACTGCCATCTTTGCAGTAGACCTGAGACTCAAAATCTGAAACTATGCCGTATTGCTGCATGTAGGCGATGAACTCGGCTCGACGGGTCGGGAGGACGTAAAGCTGACGGCCAATATTGCTGATCTGGGCAACTAGTTCGTCAGGCGATTCGTAGCCGTAGATTTTAGCTAGAGCAGGGTTGGCGCTGAGATAACGCCCATCAGGAGAGGTTTGAAAGATACCATCGATGGCGTTTTCAACGATGCTGCGATATTTGTCCTCGGCGTCCTGGCGATCGCCAATTTCTTGCTGTAGGCGAACGTTTTGCTCTTCTAACCGCTTTTGCAAACTGCGGGTGTTAAGTTGCAGCTCAACGCGAGCTAGCACTTCTTCAATTTGAAAGGGTTTTGTAATGTAATCGACCGCACCAACTTCAAACGCTTTAACCTTATCTAAGGCATCGTCAACGGCGCTGATAAAAATGATTGGAATGTCTTGCAGCAGCGTGTCTGCTTTGATTTGTTCGCAAACTTCGTAGCCGTTGATTCCTGGCATCATAATATCCAGCAAAATCAAGTCGGGCATGATGTTGCGAATTCCAGTCAGGGCAATTGAGCCGCTAATCGCCCCCCGAATGTCATAGCCTTGCTGACTCAACGTAGAAGATAAGAGATGCAAATTTTCGGGTGTATCATCTACGACCAAAATTACTTTTTGGTAGTCTGTTTCTTGCCATTCAAAGCCTAGTAACTCAAAGATTTGTTGCTCTAAGTCCAGCAATTCCTGACGGTGCTTTGACTTTTGCAAACTAAACGTTTGGTGAGATACCGTCAGAGCCTTGAGTTCTAAAACGGCTGTGTTGATTTTTTCAGTTTCCACATAAAGGTCTGCAATTACTGCGTCAAAATCGCTCAAAGCGTTAACGGTAATTGCAGATTCTGGAGCCAGGTTAGACTGGAGCCGATCCAGGTTGCGGCGCAGCAGTCTACGAATGTAGTAAGCGATCGCTGGTGGTAGAGACAGCCTTTCCCCCTCGGACAGATCAACAGCTGATTTAGAATCGGGATTTGACATATAGGCTCCAGCTCTAGTCTTTGTCCGTCCTGGGAAACCATTTTTGTGGCGATCGCTACTCCTGACTCTGAGTAGGTTGAGCTAGCTCAATCAGGGTCGCAAACTGAAAATTATAGACTACCTTCTTCAGTGCGCGGGCAAGTTCTGCATGTTCCGCAGGAATTTGCTTAATCAGCTTTGTGCAAAGGCTAGGGTTGAGTTGAGTCGCGGCGTGCTGTAGCTCCGTGCGCCAGGATAGTGGCATCACCTTCAAATCTGAAGCCTGTAAAGGTCGTTCTGTGGCAGGTGTATCTGTGTTTTGCTGAAGTTCATTAGCTCGTTCAGGGGTTTCAGTATAGGCATAGCGCACGCCTAAACGTTGAGCGATCGCCGTCAACAGTTCATCTGCTCCAATCGGTTTATAGAGGCAATCGTCGCAGCCAGCTTCTAGCATCCGCTGTCGCTGTTCATCAAAGGCACTGGCCGTTAGGGCAATAATTGCAGTGTGGGAATGATAATCGGACGATAGTTGTGCTTCTCGCTCCCGTTTTCGGATTTGCTGAGCTGCCTCATAGCCATCCATTACAGGCATTTGCATGTCCATCAGGATCAGATCAGGCAACCAGCTTTGCCAAAGGGCGATCGCCTCTTTGCCATTCCCCGCCTCTCGCACCTCAAACCCCATCTTAGTCAGTAGCTTCACGATAATCATCCGATTCGTAATCTGATCTTCGACGATCAGCACCCGGCGAGTTGGCTGATGCGGCTCCAGGCGGACAGCCCTCCTGGGTGTAGGAGTATTTCCTTGTCGATTGGCAGAAACAACTGAGTCAACTCGAAGCTCAAACTTAAACGTCGAGCCTTGTCCCACAGTGCTGCTAACCGTGATGTCGCCTCCCATCAGTTGCACAAAGCGGCGGCTAATCGACAGCCCTAGACCGGTTCCCTGTTGAGCTTGTTGTCCGGCTTTTGCCTGCACGAAAGCATCAAACACGGTGTCAAGCTCTTCTGCCGAAATTCCCTGTCCGGTATCTTCAATTTCAAAACAAAGCGTTACCTGCCCTGGTGGACTGGTCATCGGTCTGCTTTCGTAGTCCCTCCCCACAGATTCCTCAATCCTCGTCGCAACGCCAAGCAGAACACTTCCAGTTTGAGTAAACTTAATTGCGTTACTTAGCAGGTTGATGAGAATCTGACGAAGTTTTCCCTCATCTGCTTGAATAAACTGGGGAACCTGAGCAGTGCGATTGAATCGCAATTCCAGTCCCTTAGACTTCGCCTTGAGCCGAAACATTTCCTCCAGGCTATTCAGCAGTTGATAAAGGTCAAAGCAGGTTTGATTGAGCGTGACTCGACCCTCATCAATCTTGGACATTTCCAAAACGTCGTTGATCAGTTCCAGCAAATGCTCACCGCTGTGCAGAATAATGTCTAAATATTCTTGGGCTTCTGGCGCACTGGCAGGAGTTCGCCCTAAAAGCTGAGTGAATCCCAAAATTGCATTAAGGGGCGTTCGCAATTCATGGCTCATGTTTGCCAAAAACTCGCCCTTCGCTTTGTTGGCGGCATCTGCCCGATCTTTGGCTTCTCGCAACTCTGCCGCCTGGTGCTGCACCTGAGCAAATAGTTCTGCTTGTTGAAGGGAAACTCCCATTTGTGCTGCAACGTGAATGACGATGCCTATTTCGGCCTCTTCCCAACGGCGTGGTCCTGAGTTTTGGTTAGCAGAGAGCAGTCCCCACAGTTTGTTGCTCTGCCAAATCGGAACCGTCATGCAGGCTCTAGCTTGCAACCGCTCAAGCAACTCGATGTAGCAAGTACTAAACCCAGCCTGATAGATGTCTTCGACCCAGATTCCCCGATTGCCTCGACTGTAGATACCTCCTTGAGTATTTTGCAGGTGGGTATCTTGGACAAAATTTGTGGGTGGCTCTAGTCGCTTCACCCTGCACTCTTTGCTGCTAGTGAAATTTTGCGTCAGATCAGGCTCAAGTTCCTGTTTTTGAATTAGAGGAATCCAACCGCTTGCAACCGACTCAGAGACAAAGTTGCCGCTCCAGTCCGGGTTAAATCGATAAACGACGACGCGATCGCACTTCAATAGCTGCCGTAGCTCCTGGGTTGTTGCTTTAAAGATCGTCTCTACGTCCAGACTTTGGCGCATCTGCTCAATCACACGGGTGACCGCTCTTTCACGTTCCAGACTGGCTTGGAGCGCTTGCTCTGCCTGTTTGCGATCGGTGCTGTTAATTGAGGTGCCAATGATGCGATGAATCCGAGAGCCATTCCAGATCGGCACCAGGTTGGTAAACCACCACACCTCCTGTCCATTAAAAGGCAAACATTCTTCATAGCCGATGGCTTTGCCCAGATCCACACAGTCCTGATAGTGTCGCCGTACTGCTGTTGCGGACTCTAGTGGAAACACTTGCTCAGGCGTTTTGCCACACAAATCGGTAGACGAAATGCCCGTAAAGCGTTCATGAGAAGGATTCAACCCGGCATAGCAAAATTCGCCATCTTCTAAAACGTCAATCACAAAAATGGACTCTTCAACCCCCTCATAAATGCTGCGGAGGAACTGTTCTTGTTGTTGCAATGTGGCTTCAGTTTGCTTACGGGTGGTCACATCAACAGCAGTACCGAGAATTTGAGTTGGAACCCCATTCTCATCTCGGGTAAAGACGACATCGCGCGATCGCAACCAGCGCCATTCGCCATTGGCACACTTGAGCCGATATTCCCGCTCTACAACCTGACCATCTGCAACCTCTGCCCAAGCATTGACGTATTCCGCTAAAACTTCTTGATCTTCAGGGTGAAATTTATCTAAAAGAAATTGTGAACCTGCTTGCAAAACTTCTTCTGGGTGATAGCCTAACGTTTCATAAATTTGATGATTAACGTAAATGCTTCCCTGCGTTGTCAGGTCAAAAATATATAAAAGCTGTGGTGAATCGTCAGTTACTCGTTCAATAAACCGTTTACTTTGAAACAGTTCTTCTTCGGCTTGTTTGCGATCGGTAATATCGCGCGCAACAATCAAAACAGACTGAATTGAGCCATCTCGTGCAATCTCAGGAACAATGCGAGAAAAATAATAAGCAGTCTTATCCGGCAGCAAGATTTCATACTCCAAGCTTTGTTCTTGCCCAGATTCTAAAACTCGCTGAACTGCATCCTGCCAAAGGGTTGCTAATGGCTCAGGAAACCCTAATTCCTGATTGGTTTTACCAATAAACGCTGAGGCAGGAATTCCTGTTTCTTGCTCCACCTTTGGATTGACATACAAATATCGAACCTGCCGATCAACCCGCATGATTGCGTCTGGTGAATTCTCAACTAGCGCTCTAAATTCTTGCTCTCGTCGGCGCAGTTCAAACTCCATTTGTTGTCGTTCGGAAGCTTCTTGCTCCAAAATCCCAGTTCGTTCCTGAATCCTTTGATCCACCGAAGCATTCAGTTGTTTTAGCTGCTGATTGACTTCCTGTAATGTATGGGTTTGTTTAGACAGTTTTCGGTCTTGCAGATAGCTATGAACTGCGTCCACAACGGCTATCAGATCCTCAGGCTGCCAGCGTTTAGAAATGTAGCGATGCAATCTAGCTTGTCTAAGTGTATTGCCTACTGCCTCTAAGGTTGCTTGCCCAGTTAGTGTGATTTTGAGCATGTTGGGCGATCGCTCATGAATACACCCCAACAATTCATTGCCCTTGATCCCAGGCACCACGTAATCAGCTGAAATTAAGGCGATTTCGGCTTGTTCATCTAACAGTTCCTGGAACAGCTCTAGTACATCTTCACTACCTTCAGCCGTTTCAATAATGCATTCATCTCCTAATGCTTTTTTAAGCTCAATTTTAAGGCTGTCTAATACCGCAGGCTCATCATCAACACAAATAACAACGGGTTTATTCATAGTTTCATTAAACCTGATTTGATGGTTTCAATCAGTTCTTCAGCCTGCCAGGGTTTGTGCAGACAGCGATGCAAATTGGCTTGCTCAGTCGCTCTGGCGATCGCTCGTTTCTTGCTCAATGCGATCGGTGTATTCAACAACAAGCTGCTCCAAAGATTCAGCAATATTTTGCAGTGTGATTAGTCCAGTGACTTGCGGCTGATTACTTGCTGAATCGGAGCACCAGGGGCAAAAATCGGAGGATGACACTGAATCACCTGAGCCAAAGAGATTTGCACCAAAATGTTCAGTGAGGACATAGCTTCTCACTCGGTTGCTATGGTTGGAAGCGATCGCAAAGAAACTCCCTACAGTAATTCAGGAGTTTTTACGGTGCCACTGGCAAGTTTGTGTACGAAGATAGATGTCTAGTACACAAACTAACACACGTTCAAACCACAGACATGATTTGGCGCTCAGTCTACTGAACCCATCGGCTAAGGCTTATAACCTATCTGCTAAGCCTACGCAATCAGTTGGTTGAAATCCGTACAAGCTTTTTTGTGTTGTGTCAACTTAAACAGTCGTCGTAGTAGGTTGGGTGAAGCAAAGCGGAACCCAACAAAGACTAGGTAGACCTTAGGTTTTACCCAATCCACAGCGTGTCTAGTCTCATCTGATGGGTTAGCTTCAATGGCTAAAGTCTTCTGACAGCACAGGTTCTGCGATGCTCCACCCATCCTACGGCTTTAGTTACTACTTAGTTTGCAGCGCTAAGTTCCTCAATCGTGCTGATATTCTGCAGCTTTAATTCAGGGCTAGTCCGCTTAATTAATCCGGTCAGCACTTTGCCTGGGCCAATCTCAATGACCCGCTCCATCCCTTCCTGAGGCAAGCGTAGAGAAATTTCTCGCCAGCGAACTGAGCCAGTCATTTGGCGCACCAGCCGATCCTTCAGTACCTCCCCATCTGTAGCAGGCGTTGGCTCAACATTAGACAAGACAGGTACACGGGCGGTTTGAAAGGCGACGATGTCTAGGACTAACTTAAACTCAGCAGCGGCTTCTGCCATCAGCGGAGAGTGAAACGCACCGCTGACATTGAGCTTAACAGCCCGCTTTGCCTTGACCTGAGAAAGAATCTGTTCTACTGCTTCGGGCGTGCCAGAAATCACGACTTGCCCTGAATTATTGTCGTTTGCTAGCACCACATTTTCAGTTTGCTGGATCTGCTGCTCTAGTTGCTCCCGATCAAAGCCAATCAGCGCAGCCATCATCCCATCTGAAGCGCTATCCATCAGCTCTGCTCGTCGCTTGACTAGACGTAATCCCGTCTCGAAGTCAAACACGCCTGCCACGCAAAGCGCAACGTATTCGCCCAAACTGTGACCTGCAACCAGATCGGGCTGTTGACCCTTTTCGAGCAAAAGCTCCGCCAAAATGCTTTCGATGACGTAGAGGCAGGGCTGAGTGTAAAGCGTTTTCGATACTTTGTCGTCTTCGCTCTGGCAAATCTCAGGGATGGACCAGCCGAGAATTTGCTCAGCCTGATCAATTTTTGCTTGAGCGAGAGACAGATCGAGTAAGTCAGATCCCATGCCGATCGCCTGTGACCCTTGCCCAGGAAACACCCACGCGGTTTTAGTCATATTCATTTGCCCCTACTTCATTTGCCCCAACGAAAAATAGCTGCACCCCAGGTCAGTCCGGCTCCAAAACCAGAGGCGGCAATCACGTCGCCGGGTTGAATTCTGCCATCTCGCACAGCTTCATCCAACGCAATTGGAATCGACGCGGCGGAGGTATTGCCATATTCGCCCATGTTGCTGAGGACTTTCTGACTGGGAATGTTGAGCCGTTCGGCAACTGCGTCGAGAATTCGCTGGTTGGCCTGGTGCAACAGCAGCCAATCGACATCCTCAACGGTGAGGCTGGCATGGAATAGAGCCTTTTCCAAAACTTCGGGAACTCGCTTGACGGCAAAGCGGTACACTTCCCGACCGTCCATCGTAATAGGTTGGTAGGTGCCTTTACCGACACTAACTCCCTCAATCAGTTCTTTAGACTCTGCCTGATAGGAAAGGTTGAGGCAATGGTTTTGGCTGCCGTCACTGTGTAGCTCAAATCCTAACAGGCGATCGCCTCCCTCATGAGCCTGCATCACGACTGCACCCGCTCCATCACCAAACAGGACACAGGTACGGCGATCGGTCCAGTCTGTCCAGCGAGAAAGCAGATCGGCTCCAATCAGCAAGACATTGCGATAGGTACCGGTGCGGATAAATTGAGCCGCTGTCACCATGCCAAACACAAAACCAGAGCAGGCGGCAGTGATATCAAAGGCGGCCGCTTTGATCGCACCCAGTTCTGACTGAATTTTGCTGGCGCTGCCAAACAAATCGTCAGAGGTGGAGGTTGCCAGGATGATCAGATCTATATCGGCGGCAGTGATGCCTGACATAGCGATCGCCGCCTGAGCCGCCTGGGTTGCAATATCTGTCACTGAACCTTGGGCATCAGACAGGTGACGCTGCCGAATTCCGGTGCGAGACGAAATCCATTCATCTGAAGTCTCCACAAACTGGCTCATGCCAGCGTTATCGAGAACAACAGGAGGTGCGGCTGAACCACTTCCTGTAATCGCAATGCCGATTCCTGATTGATGCACAGTTACTCTCCGTCCGGGGCGATCGCCTCGGTCTTCTGGTATTGGGATTGAATCTGATCAAGAACGTTGTGATCGACCGCCTCTTTAGCCAGACGAATGGCATTAAAGATTGAAGGAGCCTGGGAACTGCCATGACTGATGATGCAGATTCCAGCAACGCCCAGTAACAGACCGCCACCATGCTCAGCATGATCCATTCGTTGCTTGATCCGCCGCAAATTGGGCTTCAGCAAAGCTGTACCCACCTGACCATGTAGACCCTGAGGTAATTCTTCACGCAAAATGTGCAGCGCTACTTCACCGACCGCTTCGGCAAACTTCAGCAGCACATTGCCCACAAATCCGTCACAGACGACCACGTCAAAGTTACCCGACAGCACATCTCGTCCTTCGGCATTACCAATAAACGGAATCTTAGGGTTGTCGTGCAGCATTTGGTGCGTCCGAACGGCCAGATCATTTCCCTTAGAAGACTCTTCGCCGATGTTCAGTAGTCCGACTTTAGGTTCTTCAATGCCTAGCACCGAGTGAGAATAAATCGTGCCCATCATCGCAAACTGTTCCAAGAATTTAGGGCGACAGTCTACATTCGCCCCAACATCCAGGATCAGCACTGGTTTACTGGCGATTAGAGTGGGCAGTACTGCACCGATTGCAGGGCGATCGATGCCTTTCAACCGTCCCAAACGCAACAGTGCCGCTGCCATTGCAGCCCCAGAGTGTCCGGCTGAAACCACTCCATCGGCCCGCCCCTGCTTTACCAATTCCATCGCGACATTGATAGAAGCTTTAGGCTTGCGTTTCAAGCCACTAAGCGGCTCTTCATGCATTTCAATCGTGCCTTCTGCCGGAACGACCTCTACCTGAGAAGCGTTGTGATGTTTCATAGACGTTTCAATTTGCTGGGGATCGCCCACCAGCAAAACTTCTACGTCCAGTTCTTCGCGTGCCCTTAACGCCCCAGCGACGATTTCGGCGGGCGCATGATCTCCGCCCATCGCGTCAATTGCAATCCGTGCCCGAGTTGATCCCATTGACCAAAGTTATAGAAACCTAAAAAATTCTATCAGATGGACTCTCTCCTGGGACGGATAGAACGAACTACTCATTTTCTCCAGGCTCAATAATTCTTTGGAACAAGTAGCCTGTGCCCCGTGCGGTCAAAATTAATTCTGGGTTGCTAGGATCGTCCTCTAGCTTGGCGCGTAGGCGTGAAATGTGGACATCTACAACCCGTGTATCAACGTGGCGTTCTGGTGTGTAGCCCCACACTTCTTGTAAAATTTCGGAGCGAGAAAAGGGTTCTCCCGATCGCCCCACGAGCAGTTCTAGCAAGCTAAACTCCATGCCTGTCAGCCGAATTCGCTCGTCGCCTTTGTAAACTTGTCGCTTGTTGGTGTCGATCCGGATATTGTTGATGTGGATCACGCCGGAGCTAGGAATTCCAGTGGTGCCAACTTTTTCGACTCGACGCAACACAGAGCGAATTCGAGCTTCTAGCTCTTTGGGGGAAAAGGGTTTGACAACGTAGTCATCAGCGCCCAGCTCTAAGCCCGTGATGCGATCAGCCACATCACCCAAGGCAGTTAGCATGATGATGGGTACGTCTGACTCTTTGCGTAGCTCTTGACAAACTCCGTAGCCATCTAGCTTGGGCATCATTACGTCCAGCACGACTAGATCGGGGTCAGCATTGCGAAATGTGTCGAGAGCTTCTTCACCGTCCGCAGCTGTTACTACGTCGTAACCAATCATCGACAAACGAGTTTCCAAGATACGACGAATGCTGGCTTCGTCATCCACAACCAATATTTTTTCTTTATGATTTTCCAACTTACTCAACGCTCCTTAAGTGACCTTTTCGATAATTAATTTTTCATCACTTTATCATTAAGATATTACCTCATTAAGATCCCTCTGAGATCGCTGAAAATCGCGCTAGAGCTACATTTCACGGTTTCTTAAGATTCTTGCTGAAAATTAAACAGGGCTGAATAAATCTAACATTAATAAAAATGGCAAAGTCGCGATCGCAATACGTTTGTAACGAATGTGGAGCAGAGTCTCCTCAATATTTTGGTAAGTGTCCCTTTTGTAGCAGTTGGAACTCAATGGTAGAGCAGGTTGTACCTGCTAGTGCAAGTTCTTCAAGGGTGGGGGCGATCGCCGCTAAAACCAGCACAAAATCTAGGCGATCGGGTGAGTCGACTGCGCCTCAAGCAATTGTGTCGCTGACTTTACCGCAGATTTCCGACTATCCTCAATCGCGATTGTCGTCCGGCTATACGGAGTTAGACCGGGTCTTAGGCGGCGGCATTGTTCCGGGTTCCCTGGTGCTGATTGGGGGTGATCCGGGTATCGGTAAATCAACGCTGCTGCTGCAAGTGACCAATCGGCTATCGGCGCAATACCGAATGCTTTATGTCTGTGCAGAAGAGTCGGGGCAGCAGGTAAAACTGCGCTGGCAGCGTTTGTGTGGAGCAGAGAAGGGCAAAGAGGGAGATGTAAATGGAAGCTCTCGTAAGCCCCCAAATATTCGACAAGCTGTGGCAGAGGATGCAGACGGTAGGAATGGAGCAACTGGAGCCGCTGTAATTGCGCCCTCAGAGTCCAATCTTTATCTATTGCCGGAAACGGATTTAGAAACAGTTTTGCTGGAACTAGAATCGTTGCGACCGCAGGTGGCGATTATCGACAGTATTCAGGCGCTTTACTTTGCCACCCTCAATTCGGCTCCCGGTTCAGTCTCTCAGGTGCGGGAATGTACATCGGCGCTGATGCAGCTTGCCAAACGGGAGCATATCACGCTGTTTATTGTGGGGCACGTGACGAAGGAAGGGGCGATCGCTGGTCCTAAAGTGTTGGAACACTTAGTTGATACGGTGCTGTACTTTGAGGGCGATCGCTTTGCCAGTCATCGTTTGCTGCGATCGGTGAAAAACCGCTTTGGCGCAACCCATGAGCTAGGCGTGTTTGAAATGGTCGATCGCGGTTTAGAAGAGGTGACAAATCCCTCAGAGCTATTTTTGGGCAATCGGGATGAAGCCTCTTCAGGAACAGCCACAATCGTCGCTTGTGAAGGTACCCGTCCCTTAGTTGTGGAGTTGCAGGCATTGGTCAGTCCAACCAGCTATGCTTCCCCGCGCCGTTCCACAACGGGAATTGAGTACAACCGTCTGCTGCAAATCCTGGCAGTGCTAGAAAAGCGGGTGGGAATCCCGCTGTCTAAGCTGGATGCTTATGTTGCTTCATCTGGGGGATTGAGTGTAGGAGAACCCGCAGCGGATTTGGGGGTGGCGATCGCTGTTGCTGCCAGTTTCCGCGATCGCATCGTTGATCCGGGTACGGTGCTGATCGGCGAAGTCGGCTTAGGTGGACAGGTGCGTCCCGTCTCGCAAATGGAGCTACGGCTCAAAGAAGCTGCAAAATTAGGGTTTAAGCGGGCGATCGTGCCTCATACCCAAGCCAATTCTGACTCTGGTTTAGAAATCATTCCAGTGGCAAGAGTTGTGGATGCGATCGGAGTCGCGTTGGTGAAAGGGGGGAATGAGGAAGAATGACGTAGGGGCGCGGCATTCAGAAAACTCTTCTCGCGATATACCGATGATTTTCGTCCGAATGCCACGCCCTCCGGATGCCATGCCCAGTTGGACATAACAAACCATTTGTGATTCACCCTTGATTTTCATCCGAACGTCATGTCGGATTTGGCATACTCTTGAACTGAACTCGAACTGGGGTTGAATCCGAACCGGGCGTAGCATTCGGATTCAAGTCTTTGCCTCTAACGCTTTTGTTGCCCGAATGCTGCGTCCCTACACGTTCTATGCGCCCTCTCTGAAATCTGTAATTCGGCGGCGTAGGTCATCGGCTTTGTCTGGTAGATCAGATTGGGCGATCGCCTCCTGTTCTCCTGACTTTAACCACTTGATCTGAACCGTTTCGCTGTCTGCTTCGGCATCACCCAGGATCAGGCAAGCGACTGCACCACTACGATCTGCCCGCTTGAACTGTTTGCCAAAGGCACTGCCGCTGAGATCAAGTTCTGCTGCAAATCCAAGCTGACGGAGGGTTTGGGCAAGTTTCAAGGCTTGGGCTTCAGCGCGATCGCCCCGCGACACGAGGTAAAAATCAACGGCTGCTGTTGCAAGGGATTGCTGTTGCAGCAGCAAAATCAGCCGCTCTAGACCGATCGCCCAACCCACAGCGGGAGTCTCTGGTCCGCCTAATTCTGCAACCAAGCCGTCATAGCGACCGCCACCGCAAACAGTGGACTGGGCACCTAGGTCATCAGAAATAATCTCGAATGCAGTGTGCGTGTAGTAGTCTAGCCCTCGTACTAGGCGAGGATTCAGTTGATAGGAAATGCCTAAATCTTCCAAAAGCTGCCGTACTCGGTCAAAGTGCTTTTGAGAATCAGGGCTGAGATAGTCCAAAATACTCGGTGCGTCTTGAGCGATCGCCTTTGTCCGCTCATCTTTGCTATCCAGAATTCGTAGCGGGTTGCGCGTCAGCCGATCCTGAGAGTCAGCATCTAGTTCCGCTTGGTGAGGCGTGAAATAGGCAACCAAGGCTTCTCGGTAAGTTTGCCGATCAGCGATAGTTCCTACTGAATTCAAGTCCATTCGCAGCGCCTTTAAGCCCAGCGATTGCAGTAGGTCGGTGGCGATCGCAATGACTTCTGCATCAGCACGCGGATCGGGACTGCCGACCAACTCAGCGCCTAACTGGTGAAATTGCCGCTGCCGCCCCGCTTGGGGACGCTCGTAGCGAAACATCGGGCCCGTATACCAGAGCCGCTGCACCCCACCCTGAGCGTGGAGGTGATGCTCAATAAAGGCGCGAATTACGCCAGCAGTATTTTCAGGACGCAGGGTAAGGGAGCGATCGCCCCGATCCTTGAAGGTATACATCTCCTTGCCTACGACATCGGTTGCTTCACCAATGCCTCGCTCGAACAGGTCAGTCTGCTCAAAAATAGGAGTCCGAATTTCTCGATAAGCCGACCTGCCCAGAATACCTCTTGCAGCCGTCTCTACCCGCTGCCAGTAGCTGACCTCCTCTGGCAAAATATCGCGGGTTCCTCTCAAAGCCTGAATCGCGCCCATGAATTACTTCTCAGATTACTTCTCAGTCGGTTTAACCACTTCCCAGTTGCCGTAGCGATCGCCATAGTACGCCAAAATTTGCTCCACCCGTAGATGCGAAGCCTGGTCAGCCGCTGCCGTATATTGAATCCACAGCCCACCCACCTGGCTCTGTAAATAGTCAAACTTTTGAGATGTCTGAGGCAACAGCCCCGCTTCGACCCCCGCAACTTGACGTAAATGGGCTACTACTTCGCGATAGATTGCCAACGGCAACCGATCACATCGGATTTGGTAAGGCTGCTCTACATCTCCAGTTTGGGCACCAGTTTGGGCGATCGGTTGATTCATCATCTCAGCTAAACGCACTCATTAAGAAATAATTTCATCACTAGAAATGGGCAAAGTACAGCAGTTAACTTCATCAATACAAACTTTCCCCCACTGCAAGGCCCACCTGACCAGAGCAACTCGATTGCCGGTTGAAGTTTTGGTCAGGATATTGCTGATATGGTTGTCAACAGTGCGCTTGCTAATTTCTAGCTTTTCTGCAATCTCCTGGTTGGTCAAGCCACCAGCCACCAGTTCCAGGATTTGCAATTCTCGATCTGAGAGTGTCCCAGAGGTCTGATCGCCGCCCGCCATAATGCTTCTCACCGTGTATATTTACTCATCGCCTCCCTCAATTCTAAGGGCTTCACTGCAAAAACCGCTTTTATCTCAAAATCCTGTTCAACTTTTGAAATGTTGCCGGGTGGAGAATCCTGCTCAAACGAGTTTCAGACGATAAAAGAATTGAATTTACAACATCTCAAAATCAACAGCTCAGAATATCGATGTGTTCAACTTTCTGGATTTGGTTAAAACGGATTGTTTTGGTGGTGTCAGCTTGGGCATGGGGACTGTTGGCTATTGCTCCAGTGAGTTGGGCTGCACAACCAAACTCCAACCAGGAGACGACTCCTACTTTGGAGGAAACAACGCCTAACCGCTCCAGCCCAGATGTTAATGATATTTCTTCAGAAAAGGTGAGCCAGTTTGTTCAAGCTTATGTACAGGTGATCAAGTTGGTTGAGCAACGAGAAGGTGAGCTTCAAAGTGCAGAAACCGAATCTGAATCACTACAAGTTCAGCAAGAGATTGAGGCAGAAGCGTTTGAGGCGATCGCTTCCACAGGCTTAACCTGGCAAGAATACTTGCAGCTTTTAGGGTTAGCAAATACCGACCCAGAATTTGGTGAACGCATTGCCACCCAACTTCAGGAAGCAGGAAGTTAAGTTGATATACTTGAGGCGACGACAAATGTACTAATTTTGTTTATTCCTAAGCTTCTTTTGCAATGATTTGTTCAGGTTGAGAGCAATCTGATGGTTTTACACGCTTCACACAATCTATCCGCTCAGTCACCCCCAACTGTTACCTGGGACATTTTGCCTGCCGGCTACAAACTACCTGACGACCCGCTGGAAAATATTCAACAACCGCTCCTAGCAGCAACCCTCACTGATGCATTGGGCGCAAATCAGCGAATTCTGCCTGAAATGCTGATCGTCTCCAACTTTGGGCTGGTTGCCACTGTTAATAAAAAAGTTGTTGTTAAAGCTCCTGATTGGCTCTACGTGCCCCGTGTAAATCCTGTAGCTGAGGGGGTAATTCGCCGCAGCTATACCCCAAATCGAGAAGGCGATCGCGTGGCAGTTGTGATGGAGTTTTTATCCGAAGAAGATGGTGGTGAACTGTCGGTTCGCTCTACGCCACCCTACGGCAAGCTTTACTTTTACGAACACATCTTACAAGTTCCGACCTATGTTACTTACGATCCTTATGAACCCGAACTAGAGGTGCGCTGTCTTCAAGCAGGGCGCTATGTGCTGCAACCTGTCAACTTGGAAGGGCGAATTCATATTCCTGAGTTAGACCTGTGGCTAGGAATTTGGAGAGGAGAACGGTTAGGACATACAATCAACTGGTTGCGCTGGTGGGATGCGTCTGGAAATCTGCTTTTGTGGAGTTCAGAACAGACTGAGCAAGAACGTCAACGTGCTGAGGCGTTAGCAGCAAAGCTACGAGAGCTAGGGATTGATCCTGAACGACTGAGTTAATACGACACTACCTATTGTAATCAAAACGTTTTTTGTCTAGAAGCTCCGTGTACCATGGTCTTCCACAGGTATGAGTGAGTTGGGGCGTTAAGGTATCGCTATAGTCATACAGGCTAGAACAAAGAAGGAAGGCAGGGTGAAGACCTGCCTTCCTTCTTTGTTCTAACTTAAGCGACTAGCACTATAAAAGCGCCCATACTACAGAACGGCGGGTTCTTGCAGTTCGGCAGTTTTCAAATTGGACTCTGCTTTCGCTGCTAGATACTCCGTCAACTGCGCTTCAATTTCATTTCGCACAATTTGACGATATTCAGCAAAATGTTCATTCAAAGCACAATTAACTAGATAGGTTTCAAACACACCTGGGTTGTGCCGAATGATTGAGAAAAGCTGCCGCCAAAACTGAAAGCGTGTATCTCGCTTGATCCCTTGCCGCCAACAAATGGTAAAAAGCGCCCGAATGTCAGAAAATTCTGGCACTTTAAACTTCTTCTTATTAGGGTTTGGTTTCATAGCCAGAAAGTGACGATGAACTCGCGCTAAATAGCGGCTAGGCTCATACAAATCCCAGAAACAACGGACATATTCCCGTGCAATTTCTTCTAGGGGGCGAGTCGGAATAAAGTTGGTTAATGTCGTCTGGTGAATGTTAGCTTCATCGTCGCCATCAAGCAATCGCCCTTCTTTTTCAAGTCGATGCCACAGAGCCGTATTGGGCAAGGCCTGAAGCATACTAAAGAGCGCTTGTGGAATTGCGGTCGCTTCAACAAATTCAACGATGCGATCGCCTGCTCCTGGCTTCTCATCATCAAACCCGATGATGAAACCCGCCATGACTCGCAGACCTACTTCGTTAATCTTTTGCACAGATTCTATTAACGAGTTGCGCGTATTTTGAAACTTTTGAGTTAAAGAAAGGCTTTCTGTATCGGGGGTTTCGATGCCTAAAAACACAGCTGTAAAATTAGCTGCAATCATTAAATCCAATAATTCCTGATCTTGAGCCAAATCTACAGAAGCCTCTGTAGTCAGGCGGAATGGATAACCGTGTTCCTTCATCCAAGGCGCTAGTTCTCGCAGTAGCAGCTTCACATTGCGCTTATTGCCAATGAAGTTGTCATCTACGATAAAAATCGATCGCCGCCAGCCTAAGTCATACAGCGCCTGCAACTCTGCCAAAAGTTGAGCAGGAGCCTTCGTTCGAGGCTTACGACCGTACAGTACGATAATGTCGCAAAACTCACATTGAAACGGACAACCCCGCGAGAACTGAACTGACATATCGTTGTATGCCCGCAAATCCAGTAAGTCAAATCGGGGAACAGGGGTCGTCGTGACATCAGGTTTTTCCCCATTAGCACGGAATACGCCTGAAGTTTCTCCTCGCTCCAGCGCTTCCACCAGCATCGGCAGGGTGATTTCGCCTTCGTCTAACACCAAGAAATCTGCGCCCGCTTCTTGCGCCGCTTCGGGCACAGAGGTAACGTAAGGACCACCAACAGCAACCCGCTTGCCGCGCCGTTTTGCTTCGCTAATCAGGTGCAGCATGTCAGGCTTCTGCACAATCATGCCTGAAATGATGACTAAATCTGCCCAATACCAGTCAGCTTCGCTCTCTAGTCGGACGTTGCGGTCAGCCAGACGAAACTCCCAGGTTTGAGGCAAGATCGCAGCGACCGTAGTTAGGCTCAATGGAGGGAGAGAAACCTTACGACCAACCAGCTCCAAAGCTTTATCAAAAGACCAGAATGACTTTGGGAAAAGGGGATAAAGCAGTAAAACCCGCATTAAGTCGTGCCTCACACTATGAATATTGACCCAGAATATTTACCCAGCATATAGCAGGGCTAAAAAAATTGTGAAATCGGCGATTGTAAGAACCATCAAAAGAAACAAATTGGGGCGCGGGAACCCTGCCCCTACGCCCCAATTTTCGTTCACAATCTGCAACGTCAGTCCTCAAACCAAAGGAAATTGTGTTCCCCGCTACACGACATTTTAACCTAGTAACTCCTGAAGACTATCAGGATCAACATAGTGGCAAGTCGTGTTGTCAAGACAAATCAGTGCCCAACCCGCCTGATCAATTCCAACTAGCTTGTAGGCAGTTTCTTGAACAAAATATCCTTTGTGATTGCGAGTCCCGGGCTGAACTTCAAAGTTATATGTATCTGTGCTCAACATGTCTTTATCCTCTGGTTTCAAAAACGAACTGTCAAAATTTATAAAATATGGGTTTGTCTTCCCCATCAGTTAACTTAACCTTATCTCTAAAATTGTGAATTGGTCGTTAAGTTATCTGAACAATTGAATCCTAACCTTCATTAAGTTATAGAAATCCTGTTCGATCTTGCTTTAGAGAAGGGTTTGAGCGATCGCAAATCAAATCTGCTCGACCGAATGTAAATGTTTAAATATAAACACTCTCAGTTTTAAAATCATCTCTTAAGAAGCCTGATGATTAAAGCCAGATGGCTGTAGAAACTGAATTTCAATCATTACAATTGGTCTACATTCTCTCTTTCCTAACCTTCCTAACCTACAAAATTTGAACGAGCGGTAAAAAACGCTTGCTCCAGCAAAGATTCAGGATATAGTAAATGTGAGGCTTTAATTCGGTGTAAGTTTAGTTTGTATATCATCGGCAGACGGCTATCCGAAATTTGGATCTCAGATATTTTTCTAACCGGAGTAGCTTATGTCAATCTATGTAGGTAATCTGTCCTACGAAGTCACCGAAGCTGATGTCAACACCGTTTTTGCTGAATACGGTACGGTTAAGCGAGTTCAGTTACCAACTGACCGGGAAACGGGTCGTATGAGAGGCTTTGGTTTTGTTGAAATGGGGACAGATGCAGAAGAGGCAGCAGCCATCGAAGCATTGGATGGAGCCGAGTGGATGGGGCGTGATTTGAGAGTTAACAAAGCAAAACCTCGCGAAGATAGAGGCTCTTCGGGTGGCGGCGGTTGGGGCAATAATAACCGTCGTCGCTACTAGAAGAAATAAACCATGAAAACTCCTGAACTTCTGAGCCGGTATGCTGCCGGACAGAGAAACTTTAGCGGCATCAATTTGATTGCAGCGAAACTAAGAAGTGTAAATCTAAGGCGTGTTAACTTTAGTGAAGCAGATTTGACTCAAGTCAACCTGAGCTATTCCTGTCTTAGCGGAGCAGATTTGCGTAACGCTAACTTGTGGAATACAAACCTCACAGGTGCGAACTTGTCAGGTGCAAACCTCACAGGTGCAAATTTGACCGGGACAAATTTCACAGGCGCAAATTTGACCGGAGTTAAACTGGAGCAGTCTAATCTCAAGGACGCATCTCTAGAGGGGGCAACCATGCCCGATGGGGTAGTTCGCGAGCCCGTTAAGTAGCACTGATTCAGACTGCAAGCGCAAGATAGTGCAATGTTATAAACCCAGTTCTTGGAAGGATATCTTCTAAGGGCTGGGTTAATTTATTTTGTGAAGATTCCTGTGAATGTTTCAGATCTAGTGAGCAGCAGCAGTTTTGCAGTCTAATTTGCTTCTACTCGACCGGAAGCATTCTTTCTCATCATTCCATTTCTTGTCTTCCTCATGCCTGGCTTCTGGCTGTTGATGATCTTTGATTGCGTTCGCAATAGCCTAGAGGGAACATTCAGAGTCCTCAATAAAAACTATGTCTAGCTGTTTATCTGGGTTTATGGGTTTGTGTGTTGGAGATGCGCTGGGCGTTCCAGTCGAGTTTACAAGTCGGGCTCAACGGACAATAGCTCCAGTTGCAGGAATGCAGGGCTATGGCACCTGGAACCAACCGCCCGGTACCTGGTCTGATGACAGTTCGCTAACCTTTTGTTTGGCAGAAAGCCTCTGTAGCGGATATTCGCCGAAGGATATCGCTGAAAAATTTTGCTGCTGGTACAGTGAAACGTACTGGACGGCACATGGTGAAACGTTTGATGTGGGAAACACGACTCAAGTGGCGATCGCCAAATTACAGCGCGGCATTTCTCCTTTGGAGTCGGGTGAGAGCAGCGATCGCAGCAATGGCAACGGTTCTCTAATGCGAATTTTGCCGATGGCGTACTGGCACAAGCGGCTAGACTTCCCAGAGTTAATCGATCGCGTCCATCAAGTTGCCAGCATTACCCATGCTCATCCTCGTTCTCAGATCGCGTGTGGCATTTACATCAGTGTTGCCATTGATCTGCTGCAAGGGTCTGACCTGGAAACGTCCTATCGGCAGGGGTGGGAACGAGTTCAGCAAATTTATCAGAAATCACCCTACAGTTTGGAACTGCCGCACTTTGAACGGATCACGAATGGGGCGATCGCTAGCTTACCTGTTGATGCGATTCAATCGAGTGGCTATGTGATTCATACGTTAGAAGCTGCGCTCTGGTGTTTACTCAACACCCATTCTTATGCTGAAGCGGTGTTGAAAGCAGTTAATTTGGGCGACGATACCGATACAACTGCTGCTGTCACAGGAGGTCTAGCCGGAATCTACTATGGGTTAGACAACATTCCTGTGGAGTGGATAAATCAGATTGCTCGAAAAGCAGCAATTGAAGATTTAGCAACTCGATTTGAACAGGTCACTAACGCCTGATGTTTGCTTGATATTTGCTTGGCGTTTGCTGCTTACTTCGCAGCAGGAGCAGGCTGTGTACCGAAGGCTGCTTTGGGGTAGGGGATGCGCTGGTGGTTGAACTGTTGCCAGACGCGCACAAAAATTTCGGCAATTTTAGTCATGTCTGCTCGGGTTAACCCACAATCCACCATCTGGTTATCTTGCCAGCGGGCCCGTAGAATGCGGTTAACCATTGCTAAAGCTTCATCGCGGCTAGCATCTTTGAGCGATCGCAGTGCCGCCTCGCATGAATCTGCCAGCATCACAATCCCCGTTTCGCGAGACTGAGGAATGGGTCCGTCATAGCGGAAATCGGCTTCGTTAATCACCAGGTCGGGGTTTTCTTTCGCTCGCTGTTGCGCTTGATAGTAGAAATAAGTGATTAGCATACTGCCCTGATGTTCCGGGATAAAGGCTTGAATTGCCTTGGGCAAGCGATATTTTCGCGCCATTACGACCCCTTCACTGACGTGCTTTTTGATAATGGTTGCGCTCTTCCAGGGGTCATCGATCAGGTCGTGCTTATTCGGCCCGCCCATCTGATTCTCAATAAAGCCCAGCGCATCATGCATTTTGCCAATATCGTGGTAGAGCGTTCCCGCTCTCACCAGTTCTACGTTACAGCCCAATGCACGGGCCGCAGCTTCAGCCAGGGTTGCGACAAATAGGGTGTGCTGAAATGTGCCCGGAGCATCAGAAGCTAACTTTTTCAACAACGGGCGATTGGGATTAGACAATTCGGCAAGACGAATCGGGGTAACCAGGTCAAAAAGTTGTTCTAAATAAGGACTGATACCCAGTGCGACAATGCTCCAAGCAAGCCCCATCAACCCTTGCAGCACCGATTGGGTTAAAACTGCATACCAAACGGGGTTAGCAGGCGTCGTCAAAATCAGGCTCAGCAGCAGGTAAATAATCCCTTGGGCTAAACCTACTCCGCCACCCAATAGCGCCAGCTCTTCACGCGATCGCAGTCGCCCTGCCATGCCCGCACCCAAAATACTACCGATCGCACAGGCAGTCAGCGTGACCCAGGAAATCTCCATGCCAATTGGCAGGGCGATGCTTAATAAACCCACCACCGTAATGCCCAAAGCAGAACCGTAGAAACTGCCGATCAGCAGTCCTAACGCAGGCAAATTGGTTGCCGGAACGCCCAGCGCGATGAGCAGGGGAGTCGTCAGTGTCAGCAAAACCACCAGGAAGTGATCGCGTCGTCGCAAGCCTGGATGAAACCGCCGCTCAACCAGCAGAAAAATAGTTATCCCACCCGCCACCAAACCGCCAAAGCTAATCACACCCAACCAGTTGACTCCTCGGCGGCTCAAGCCAAAATGGTCAAGTAAGACAAAATCGGACTGGCTGATCGGCTCACCTGCCTGAGTAATCACCTCACCCCGCCTAATCTCCACAACTTCAGGCTCAACTGCCTCGGCTGCCCGCTCGGCAAGTAGACGGGTTTGCTCCGGATCTTGAACCAGGTTAGGGCGCACGGCATTCATCAAAACTTTGCTTGCCAGCGGTTTTGATGCAGCTGGAATTGTCAAATCAAGCTGTGCCCGAACTGCATTTTCTAGTAGCGAATCAGGTAGCCCTGGCGGAATTCCTTGAAGTAGGATGCGTTCCAGAGCTTGGCGAACTCCGGATTTGGTGCTGCTCCACTCAGCATCTGTTAGGTTAAAGAAACTGGGGTCATAAAACTTGCTTTGCTCGTCTTTGAGAGAAGACTCCAGTGTTTCTGCCGTGGTGGTATAGCGTTGGCGAGCACGGACGATGACTTCTCTCAAAGCTGAGAAATCTTCCGCTGAAGCATTTTGTTGATAAGCCTGTAGCTCAATGATCGCAAGCTGCTGAGAAGAACTTGCCTGCACACCTGGCGGTTGAGATGGCGAATCTGGACGAGTGCGAGGAGCTGTTGCTTGGGCTCCTGAATTCACCGATGCCAGGATCGTCCTCCATTCCCATTCTTGCGCCTGTCGCAGATGGCGTTGAGTCCCGGTAGATAATACTGAAGTTTCAATATAGGGCAGGGGTCCTGCTTGCTGACGCAACTCATCGCCTCTAGCAAACAAGCGCTGTAATGTCTGATAAATTTCCTGGTTAACTGCCTGGTTAACCATTAGAACAGGAACTGCTCCGGTGCGGGCATCTTGCCGCTTGGTTTCAGTTGTTTCACTATCTACAACGCTAGCTGACTCAGGCGCTCGAATGGTTTGAGGGGCAATTGTGTTTACGTCAAGCTTGGGTTCGTTATAAAATCGATGCCCAATTGCACTGGTGAGAGAAACAACCACCAAAATCAAAGCGACAGGTGAAGGGGAGCCACCCCGCTCAGACGACTTTCGCCGCAGAGGATTAGGGCGGAGAGCGATCGCTGCAATCTGTTTAGACTTGAGTTTTGAAACCTTGGACAGAAATCGGCGAGTTTGATCAGCCTCGGTATAGCGCTTTGCTTTCCCAAACAGCCGCCTTACAAGCCGGTTAAAGCGCCTTTGAGAAATATCTAAGAGATGCATCTACCACCACCGAATTGATTTGCTAGATCAAGCTGTGCTAACTCAAGCTGTGTTAGCAAAAACAATGGAACTTTTGGAGCTACCAACGCCACACTAAAGGCGGGAGTTTTGGTAGATGGACATGAACAGTGGCGACTTCACGTTGTCTGATTTACAGCAAAAAAGCTAACCCTGAGTAATAGTATATCCAAGCTAGATTTTAGGCATGTAAATTTGTAAAGCCAGGCGAAAGATACAGTAAAGAGTGCTGAGCATTTGTAGTTGAAAGTATGAACTCATTGCTGTAGCTAAACAGGTTGCTGCACAAGAGGCTACAGATGGAAGGGCACCCCGGGGAGCGGGGTGCCCTTCCATCTACTTACAATTAACGCTAAACGCTATGGGTCTGCTGAGTGGGGTTTAGTGGGGACGAATGACCTTTGGGGCCGCGATCGCAAAAGTCTGTCCGGGGTAATTGAGTAGGTGAACCAGGTCATAGGCTCCAGACCAGGCGGCTAAAAGTTGATCAGACAGCTGTTGCAGTTCCGCTTCGGTAGCGACGCCCCACAGGTGGTTTAGGGGTGAGTGTTCAGAACTGCCGCGGCTCAGAGCACTCCGCCAGCTTAAGGGAATGCTGCTAATCCCGTTGTAAGCTCCAGATAGGGCGGCTGTAAGGCAGGTGGTTTGCGGGTTTCGGTGAAGTTGGGCAGCACGAATAACGGAAAGGCAAAAGTCTTCTGGTGTGTTGAGAAAACAGTGAAAGGCGATCGCAATGGTCAGCGCATCTAATCCAGTTTGTGATTTGCTAAGCTGGTCGCGAATCTGAGCTGTCGCTCTATCAAGGCTAGTCTGGTTTAAGGATTGCGTGAATCGAAGCTGCTCAACAAAATTAGCAGAATTAGATGGAGCGGATGGGTCTGTCGTTGTGGGACGATCGCGGTTCAGCTCCAGTTCTTCAACGATTTCAGCAATGAGTTGGGTTGGGTCAAGCTGTTCTCTCAGCGCTAGGGAAAGGGCATAACTGATGGCAAGAACTCCATCACTTAACTCTGGTCGATGTCGCCAAACTTTGTCTGCCTGTTGAAGCTCCTGTTCTAGCTGATGAGGGTCAGCATGAAAAAACAGAGCAATCGGAAGGGCAGCGATCGCCAACCCCGCGTCAATCTGTGGAAAGTCTGGAAGGGGGCTGCCCTCATCTTGTTCAGATGAATTTCGTTCAGAATTCGGTTCTCTGTTCGACTGTTCAAACGGAATTTCTAAGACATCCAATACCTCATTAATCCAGCTTGTTTCGCCACCGCCGCCTCGAATCAGTCCTTTTATCAGCTGGACAGCTACGCGACCCCAAGCTGGTGCGATCGCAATCCTGTTTGCAAGCGTTGAGTCGCTAAACCCCCAACGGCTTAGACTCGTCCACTGAGAGGGCTGTTTGACTTGCGGCTGTTGGCTTTGCATAACCTGACACTGAGTGCCTAAAATTTCTCCCAGAGCGGCTCCCAGTAAAACAGCTTGAAATCGGCTGGAAAGTGAATAGCGCATTGACTGTATCTGTGGATTTCTGGCGATCGCCTCATTCATCATGACAAGAATTTGGGATAAACTCAGAAGGATTTTGATCCGCAGTCGTGGTCTCTCAATGCAAACAGGACTCCAGCCCAGCCGCACTCACTTGATGCAAAATCCGGGGACCGCCACCCCATTCCCTCGATGCCTGCAAATTGGGCAGGTAGCACTGATTGGCTGCTTTATGCTGCTTGGCTTAAGCGCTTCACCCGGCAGTAGCCAGGAAGCTCAAGCGCCTGCACCGAATGCTGAGATTTTGCCACTGGAAAGTAGCCGCATCACGTTGCGAGTGGGTAGCCAGGGTACACAGGTTGCAGAGTTGCAGGCAATGCTCAAGCTTTTGGGCTACTATAGCGGCGTAGTGGACGGTGTGTATCAGGAGAGTACTGCGATCGCCGTTACCGCCTTTCAACAAGCAGCAGGGTTAACCGCAGATGGGGTTGTTGGACCCGGAACATGGGAACGATTGCTACCTGCGTCTCCTTCAGTAAGCGGAATGTCCTCTGCGACTGGGGCGATCGCTCCTTCTGCAAGTAGTCCAGCTACACCTGATACCGCTGAAACAACGGCTGCGACCCTTGCTTTCCCAACGCCTTCTTCCGTTGAGCCGACTGCGACCCCATCGGCTGCCGCGGCTAACGCAACCGAGACAGGCAGTACAGCGCCCAACCCTACACCTGCTGCTGGTGCAGGCAATATGGAAGCCGGAACATCTGCTCAAGCAGCCAACTCCAGCGCTCAAGCAACGGCTCAGTCCAGCGTAGATCTGCCTATCCTCAGAGTGGGAATGCGCGGACCAGCCGTCACTCAACTACAAGAACGGCTACGAGCCACAGGATTTTTTAATGGACCCGTAGATGGCGTTTTTGGCACAGAAACTCAGAACGCAGTCAGAGCTGCTCAGCGTAATTCTGGGCTTGAGTCAGACGGAGTAGTTGGACCCGCAACTTGGGACGCTTTGCTGCGTTAAAGGGCATTCAATTCAACCTATTTGTAGCAGTCCTATTGTGACCTCCAACTTCTTCAAGAAGTTGGAGGTCTTGATGTTTATACCCTATTGCAGACCGCTCCATCTTACGGAAGCCATTCTTTCAAAGGGGATAATTTTTTGCTGCTTTTTGAGGTGAATTCAGTCCAAAGATAGATCACAACATCCATTTCCTCAGAAGGAGTTCTTTCTGGATGGTTCTTGTTAACTTGTATTTGTTCGCTCCTTTCATAGATGTCTGCATTGCTCAGTTAAAAGTGCATCTCCTGATGTAGTTCTCATAGCTCTAAAGCTCTGCCAGAAGAAGCTTTGACCTTGATTTAACAATAGTAAATTAAAGGCTATTGAGAACGGTCAGATTAATATAAATGTCTTTTTGATTGAATTCTGTTGGTGTAATATGACTCACTCAAATAATAACGATCGAACTCGCATTCAGAGCGATCGCCCTACCTCTATCCAAAACGATCATCATCAGGTTTATCATACTTCTGGTAATCAAGTCTCTGACCGTCGCCGCATCTTGAACGACCGCGAGGTAGAGCTAGTAAATCAGGATTTAGTAAACCCCAATCTATCCATCGGCAACGGTAACCGAACTGCTTCTCCCGCCTCCTATCAGAATGGATATACGCAGGGACGTGTTGTCGAGCGTCAGGCATACGAAGAGAACTTGCGAGTTAGAGACGACAATAGCGCTTCACGAGGTTTATTGCTTGGCATTCTGCTGACTTCTCTTCTGGGCTTAACTGTAGGTGCTCTGTATTTTGTCAATCAGCAGAGCCAAACTCCGGTTGTGCCCGTACCTGTAGAACCCCAAGAGGAAACCGAGACAAACAACACAGAAGTTCGTGAGCGAATTATTGAGCGGACTCGTGAAATAGTACCTGTACCGCAGCCTCAAGCTCCTGCACCTCAGCAACCTGCTGCTGAACCTGCACCCGCTGTTCCTCCAGCCAGCACGACGCAGCCAGAAGCCGTGCTGCCAGAAATAGCACAACCAGAGGCAGCACAACCAGAAGCCGTGCAGCCCGATCCAGCACAACCAGAAGTATCTGAGCCGGCACCTCCTGCTGCTAATCCTGTGCAATAGAGCAGATAATATCTACTCCTAAACTGGATTGTTGGACTTGAACCTGCTTCCTACCTCCTTCCAGCAGGGATACGTTTGAAAACTCTTCCCTCCAGGAAGAGTAGAGTCATATTAGTTGAGATAGAAAATGGGGCAAGGCTAGACCTTGCCCCATTTTCTGTTTTGGCTTGAGTGATTAGTTTGGTTAAGAGAATTCTCATTGCTAAGGAAATTGTACTCTCCCAGGCGACGGGCTATTAATAAGTTAAGAATGAGACGGACGGGCGATCGCAAATCATCAGCTGGGTTGCCATTCCGAATCAGCCAACTTGTCTTTTGAGTTAAGAACTCCATGTAATTCAGTCCGCCTACAATTTGTTCCAACTCATCAATCTGAAAATTAGCCGCTACCAGTGCCGCTGTAATTGCTCCAGCCGAAGTGCCTGCCAGTTTGCGCCAGCGAAAGCCCAAGTCATCGCAGCAGCGCAACGCACCTAGAAAAGCGATTCCCCGTACACCGCCTCCTTCAAACACGCCGTCTACGTAAATTTGACCATCTATCGAAGCAGGAGGAGGCATTCGACTTAAGATGTCTGCCTTCTCTTCAGATGTCAGCCGCAGTCCCGGTTCTGCCAGAATGTGGTCGGATTTCCACGCCATCGACAATGCCTCCCTGAAAGATTAGACCAGTGATATTGACGGGATACAAAGGCTAACTTTGCATTAACGGAAACCACGAATCATCAGGTTGAAACGGGCTAGAACACTGTCGCTAGAACATCGCCACTAAAACGCTATCAGTACCCTCTAGGGTAATGCTGCCATTTAGCTTGCTTGCTTAGGATAAAAACGTGAATTTGACAGGTAAAAAAAGTTGCAATTCCTATTCATAGAGGCAGCTTTTTATGACCTGTTCAATACACTTGCAACAACAAAACGTAGAACAGGAGAAGTAAAGCTATGGCAACTTTGGATGTCACTATTAAGACAGGTGGGGATGATCTACGCAGCGGCAGCCACGCAAACTTTTACGTCAAACTGCAAAATTCGCCGGTCAAAGAGTTTATGAGACTGGTTGGAGGATTGGGGGGAGGTTCGGAGACCATTACTCAAGTGGAGGTTCCTGAATTGACAGACCCTAATCAGGTGGAGTTTTTCCAATTGCAGCATGTTTCTCAGGAGAAAGGCACAGAAACAGCAGACAACTGGGATTTGGAATCAATCCAGGTGATTCTGCGGGCAGGACGGTTTCCTGCCGTTGTTGGCGAACATGGGGCGCATCGATTTGCGGGAGATAGCCGCTTGATTACTTTTGGCGGTACGGATACTTAATAGTGAGGCAGTTGTTTTCATTGTCTAGACTTTATTGTCCAGACTGGCTAAGAGCTTCCGAGAGGTAATCGGCGGTAGCCTCGACGAGGGCGATCGCATTTTCGTACACCATTCGCGTTGGCCCTAGCATTCCCACACTGCCAACCTGGGTATTTCCCCGTTGATAGGTTGCAGAAACCAGGGTGCATGTGCGAATCGGCTCCAGCGGATTTTCAGAGCCGATTCTAACGGTGACTCGCTTGCCAGGGTTTTCAGGTTCAGTAGACTCGCAGATTAGCGACCAAAGCTGGTCTTGCTCTTCTTCTAGAAGTTGAATGATCGTTTGAACCTGCTGTAACTCTGAAAACTCTGGCTGACGGCGCAACACTTCAGCAACGCCGCTAATCAAAATTTGGGTAGAAACGGGCACCTGACTGCGGCTTGCTAATTCTTGGAGAGATACGCGCAACAGGTCTGCGTAGCGCTCGAATTCTCGTCCAAGGTCGCTCCAGTCGAGTGTGGAGATCTCACTGAGCGATCGCCCCCGTAGATGGCTATTGAGGAAATTGGAGAGAATTTGCAGTTCCCGGTCGAGCAGTTCGGCGTCGGGTTGCGTATCGCTGCTCAGTTTGGGCAAGTTGACCAGGGTGGATTGAGTTTCGTATGAATCTAGCACCACAATCAGCATCACCCGTCCGGGGTCAATTTGCACCAGTTGCAGGTGACGCAGTTGCACCGTGCTGGCTTGGGGCATAGTGATTAGCGCAATGTACCCACTCAAGGTTGAGAGAATTTGAGCTGCACCGCGCATCAGTGCCTCAAAGCTGCAATTGTCCCAGTTCAACTGGTCTGAGAGCATTTGGTCGGCTCGACGAGCCAGCGCTTCTGAGGGCGTAATTAGCTGATCGACATAGATGCGATAGCCAGAGTCCGAGGGAACTCGTCCTGCTGAGGTGTGAGGCTGATAGAGCAAGCCTGCCTTTTCCAGGTAGCCCATTGCGTTGCGAATCGTAGCGGGGCTGACCCTGGGATTAAATCCTTCCACCAGCGCTTCAGAGCCGACGGGCTTAGCAGTAGCGATGTAGTGACGCACCGTTGCCCAGAGAACTTGCTGCTGGCGATCGCTAAGCTTGAGTTGTATTGACATTTGAGCCAGAGCTAAAGTGCTGTTTACTGATGTAATTTAGCTGACCTGTCGTTGCCTAGCTAGTAGGGGCTAATACTGAACCGAGCAGCGCAGGGAGAACAGGGTTAAATCGAGTTAAACCGTAAGGTTAATAACGAGGAACAGTTGGATCAACAGCGGTTGAGTAGGCATCAATGCCACCCGTCAGGTTTTTGACATGAGTGAAGCCTTGATTGAGCAACCAGTGACACATCTGGGCAGAGCGCACCCCGTGGTGACACATGACGACGGTTTCTGCGTGAGGGTCAAATTGCGTCTGCACCTGCCCTGACCACTGAGCAAACTGGCTCAACGGCAGGCTGTGAAACGGGTCTAAACTGGCGATCGTCAGCTCTTCAGGCTCTCTGACGTCAATCAGTTGCAGGTGATCGCCAGCAGCCAAGCGCTCAGCTAATTCCTCAACGCTGATGTGGGCGAGCGGTAGATTCGAAGCTTGAGCAGTCATCGGGTTAACTTAAAACAGTTCTAAGTTGTATATAGTTATGCATACAAACTTAGCACGTTGTCTTCCCTTCATCCCCCGTTCTTCGTGCCATACAAACTGCCATCGGGCATGCGAGTCCCAGTCAAGATTGCCCCTGTCATTTTGACCATGATGCGATCGCTAAATCCAATTCGAGCACCACTCAAGTCAGCGCCGCTCAAGTCAGCGCCACTCAAATCAGCCCCAATCAAATTTGCCTCTCTTAAATCGGCGTTACTCAAATCAGCCTGAAGCAGATTCGCTCGAAACAGGTTTGCTTTCTGGAGATTCGCACCGTTTAAGTTGACATTGTGTAGAAATGCGTCGGTCAGGTTAGCCCCGCTCAGGTCGGAGTTGCTCAAGTTTCTACCAGATAGGTCTTTTTCTCGCAGGTCTGACCCACTCAGGTTTGACCCACTCAGGTCAGGAGCTTGTGGTTTGGGCTGACGTGGAGCGGGCTGATAGGTGTGGTGAACCGAAGACGAATGAGCTTGCGCCGAGCTAGGAGGCTGAGCTTGGGAGTGAGTTGGGGATGACTGTGACTGACGATAAGTTGACTGATTGGTACGGGATGGACTGTGACGAGACTGCTGCGACTCAGAAGCGGGCTGCTGGTCGCGAGGCTGCTGGTAAGCATCTTGTCTATAAGTAGAAGCAGTCTGGTTGTTAGAAGCAGTCTGGTTATTGGATTGGGAACTGGTTGGGGGCGGCTGATAGTAAGGTCGGGGCGGTGGCTGGTAGTAATAGCGAGGATGGATAGGTTCGCGTCGAGCTTGCGTCTGGGTGGTTTGAGATGAATTGGACGAGCTGGACGATTTGGATTGACTGGGTTGGGTACTGTGGTGCGATCGCAACCGATCGCGCGCCTGGTTAATTTCCTTCAGCTTTTCCTGTGCCTTTTGCAGCAAACGTGGGTTGTCTTGCGGAATGCGATCGGGATGCCAGATAAAAACCAAATCCTTGTAAGCCTGGTTCACTTCTTCCAGTGAGGCTCCAGGCTCCAGGTCTAGCACTCGATAGCAACGCTCCAAGTCGTTCTTTCTTAACAAGATATCACCACCTTTCGCAAGCCATTGGACTTACATTAATCCGAAGTAGCCAAACATGAGTTAAATAGAATACTTCCTTTAGAAGTCGGACAGGATTATGTCCCTTACAAGCAATTTTGGCTCTGATTGCCAGTTGAGCAACAGCCCTGTCTTACTGTTGCAAGCAATGTCTTGATTTTAGTATGGCTGGCTTATCGATCGCCTTTTCCACTCTTCCCTATTACAGCAACTTTCGTCAAAACGAGCCTCATTCTATGGAAATTGAGCATAGCTGTGTAAGCCTACTTCCATAGTCGTGCATTCTCCTAAACCTCTGGTCCTAGATTCGTAGGTTGGGTGAAGCAAAGCAGAACCCAACAGTCCCTTGAATGCGACGGGTCTGACTGCGACTAGTCCTCACGCCCCCAACTCACCTGCATCTAAAACTAAACTGACTCTCTCTACAAAATGATGTGCCTCTAGGCTCTAATCAAAGCTGACCTCGCTGAATAAGAGGTCAGCCTAGCTAGCCATGAAGCCAGCCTAGTTAACTGCGAAGCCAGCTTAGCTAGCCACTAAGCCAGCTTAGCTAGCCACTAAGCCAGCCTAGCTAGCCATAAAGCCAGCTTCACTTACCGGGAAGTTAGCCTAGCCAGCCGTGAAGTTCGCTTAGACGACCATGAAGCTGGCTCACCTGACATGTTGAATCAAGTTCACAGCAGTTAGAGATCAAGCGTCTAACGAATCTAATTCGTAGCCGCAGGAATCAACCTGCCTTGCAGGCTACTGAAGACCCAGAACTTATATGGAATCCGTTTCGTAAAGAAGCACTATTGGGTGTACGGGCGAAGCATTCGGTCATAATCCTTGCCACTGAAGCACAATTCTTTTGCCGAACGCTTCGCCCGTACCGCTACCGCTACTCTACAGATGGTATTTGGTCTTACAGCCACTTTCGGATGGGTGAGCCCTAGCGTAGGGGTAGTTCGCGAACTGCCCTACAGGGATGTGTGGTCTATCCAAGTGGTGCTGTAACGAACCGAAGCAGGTTGGTTTGGTTTCAACAGCGGCAGTTCCAACCGCCAAAGCTTGGTGCGATTCAAAAGTCGGCTTGCAAAATAGCTTCTCCGCGCCGATACAGTTCTCGCGCATACTCCGTCCAGGTGCCCTGACCCCAATAGCGAAAGCAACTAGTCTGCAACAGCAGATTGTGCAGCAGCGCGTTACGGTAGCGGGGTTGCCGGGTGAGCGACGGATCGTCTGCCAGCAGCGGATCAATCGTCTGGTGAAATAGGGCACTGAGTTGATTCATTGGCGTGAGGACGTTTTCGTAGCCTTTCACCCAGCTCAGGTCGTTTGTCCAGGAGCTACCATCCATGTGAAAGTTGGGGTTAGCTTGCTTGAGGCGGGCGATCGCCCCACTCACTGCCTCTGGACTAACCGCGTCTCCAATCTGCTGCCAGATCTGGTGCTGACCCACTGCCTGACAGGCAGGATAGTCTGCTGGTTGAACCCCTGCCGCCTCAATTAGCTCCAGATATTCAGTCCCGTTTAGCCCCACTACGCCCGTTTTGCCGCCGCCTGACTGCCTCATGTCATACCAGGCATTCTTAAACCCAGAGGGAAACTCGTTCATCATTACGCCACCATTCTCGCCATCGCCAATCTGCGACACCAGTGGTGGAATCGTCACCCCGCCCAACTGCTGCCGAGACAGCGTTTTTGCCTCATAGTATGGCTGCATCTGCGCCACCAGCTTCGTGTCTGAGCCCTGGGTCTTAATCAGAGCCGTGATACTGATTGTCTCGCCATGAGAGTTACAGGCAGCCAAACGGTGAGGCAAGTGTTTGTTAGACAGCGGTTGCCCCTCTAGCGTTTCTACGGCGTGTTCCTGCACCAGCAGCCAGCAGTAGCCACATTCCTTTAACGCTTTGACAAACTCATACAGGGTGTCGGGATGGTTGGGTAGGTGCATCTCTGGCGGTGAGAAGCCCTTCACACGAGCCAGCGCATCCCAGCCAAAAATCGCGGCAAAGTGATGCTGCCACGCCTGGATGTGCAGCTTCAGGTCAGGAATCGGGGTAGAAGGCGCAACGGCGTGGCTCCACATGGTTCCCAGCCATTCCACATAGGGTTGATAGGTCGGATCACAGGCGACACGCTTCAGGTTTTCTAAAATGTCGCCCCTGCCCATCTGCCGCAGTCCCCACAGCAAGTTGCCGGAGTAGTCGAGCATGACGCGAGGGTTGCAGCCCTGAGACACCAGTTCGGGAATAAAGTCGGCAATGCGGGAATAACACCAGGAAAACGGTCCAGCATTGTGGTTGTCGCCTTCGTGGGTGTGTTCAAACATGTATTGCAGATGCCCGATCAGCTCACCATTTGCGCCAGCGGGAACGGTGGGTTGGTGCATGTGCAGGGCGATCGCAAACGCCGCTGAGACATCTTCTAGCCGAATATTGGTGCGGGGCAGGAAAACAGGTTGGTTCTGCTGGGTCACCTCCTGCACCTGGGACTCCCAGCCGCAGATGTTGGGCAAGCCCTCAATCAGCTCTGGAAAATCGGCTGAGATGGATGGAGCAGTCTGGATAGAAGCCATAAGGATAAACCTGTTGAGTTATTGCTGATTCAGATAGAGAAAAGCTTCCACCTCGGCAGCCGTGGGTTGAGCGGCGATCGCCCCCGCCCGCACTGTGGTCAATGCCCCTACCGCACTAGCATAGGTGACGGTTCGCTTTGCCTCATCAGGGTCACTGAGCGAATGAACTCCGTTTTGACAAACCTGATGCAAGAAACCCGCTACAAAGCTGTCTCCTGCTCCGGTGGTGTCTTCTGCCTCGATTGAGAAAGCGGGCAATTTCCCCTCGTTTTCACTCAGGCAATAGGCGCTGCCTTGGCTACCTGCCGTCACTAACACGCCTTCCACATCATCCAGTCGGTGAGCGATGATGCCTGGATCTTGCGTATCAAACAGCCATTCGGCTTCCTCGTCAGAGAGTTTGAGGAAGTCAACCCGCTTGATCAGGTCTTGAATGATTGATCGGGCGGCTTCTGGGTCTTGCCAAAACATCGGTCGCCAATTTACATCAACCATAATCTTGACGTAATGCTGCTCTGCCAACTCTAATGCCTGCTCGATCGCCTGCCGCGTTTCAGGATAGGCGAGCTCTAGTGTCCCTAACACCAAAAAATCGGCAGCATCAAATAAGGAAACGGGTAAGGAATTTGCCTGGAGGCGAGTATCTGCAAACTCAGCCGTATCGCGATCGCCAAACCCAGCAAAGATGCGATCGTTGGTATCAGTCCGAACTACATAGATCTCACGAGTTGGGGCGGTCGGGTGACGCTGAATCCCAGTTCCGTCTACGCCAATCTCGTTTAGCAAATCGACCAGCGTTTGCCCTGGCTCGTCTTCACCCACACAGCCAATAAATCCAGCACTGGTGCCTAGTTTCACCAGTGAGCAAGCAACATTTGCAGGTGCGCCGCCGGGATAGGGAGTCCAGGAGGTAACTTGTTCGAGCGGTCGTCCAGGTTGATCAGACAATAAGTCAAATAGAATTTCGCCGAGACAGAGGACACGGGGGTTAGTCACAGCTATCAATCTCTCTTAAACCTCATCCCAGCCTATCAGACCGATTCTCGTCGCGCTTTAGGTGAATCATATTTACGGAAAGTTTTTCGGTTTTGGGTTTTGGTTTTGTCAGAGGAATTTAGCTAATCCCCTGCTATACAAAGGTACTAAGCAATGTTAAGATAATCTCCGAAGCAGAGACGTACTTCCTTTCAAAGTGTGTTTTTAACTCAGATTCAGACTTTGAATTTGCGGCTTTCATCAGCTTCTAAGCTGGGTTTCCAAACTTTAGTTTCTAAGTGGTGAAAGCTAGGTACTTAACCGCTTGAGGGCGATCGTAGAATTCAACAAAACGAATCATGTTTTCTCCAAACAAGCAATGCATCGCCCTGATCTCGGTTCATGGCGACCCCGCGATTGATATTGGCCGGGAAGGGGCTGGAGGGCAGAACGTTTACGTTCGTCAAGTTGGCGAAGCTCTATCGCGATTGGGGTGGCAGGTTGATATGTTTACCCGACGGGTTAGCCCCGATCAGCCTGCAATTGTTGAACACACTCCCAACTGCCGCACGATTCGCCTGACTGCTGGAGCGGCTGAGTTTGTTCCTAGAGACGAACTGTTTGAATATCTGCCAGCCTTTGTGCAGGAGTTTCTCAACTTTCAGCAGCAGGCGAAGACCTACTATCCCCTTGTTCACACCAACTATTGGCTGTCATCCTGGGTTGGAATGGAGCTGAAGAAGTTTCAGAAAATTCAGCAGGTGCATACTTACCACTCAGTTGGAGCGGTAAAGTATCAGGCAGTTGACCAGATTCCGCCGATCGCCTCTACTCGCTTAGCTACCGAAAAAGCGTGCCTGGAAACGGTGGAGCGTGTCGTGTCAACCAGTCCCCAGGAACAAGAGCATTTGCGATCGCTCGTTTCCATCGAGGGTAACATCGAGATCATTCCCTGCGGCACAGATATTTGCAAATTTGGCTCCGTTTCTCGCGCTGAAGCACGGCAGCAACTAGGAATCGATCCTGATACAAAGGTCATTTTCTATGTAGGACGCTTCGATCGCCGCAAGGGAATTGAGACACTTGTGCGGGCAGTCGGACGTTCTCAACTGCGCGGTAAGGAGAAACTAAAGCTAATTATCGGCGGTGGCAGTCGTCCCGGACACAGCGATGGTATTGAGCGCGATCGCATTGAAGGAATCGTCGCCGAGTTGGGCATGACTGAGTTTACCCATTTTCCTGGTCGAGTCGGTGAGGTTGAACTACCGATCTACTACGCTGCATCGGATGTTTGCGTCACGCCAAGCCACTACGAACCGTTTGGGCTAGTGGCGATCGAGGCGATGGCTTCCGGTATTCCGGTAGTAGCTAGCGATGTGGGCGGGTTTCAGTTCACAGTGATCCCAGAAGAAACGGGGCTGTTGGCTCCGGTGAAAGATGACGCAGCGTTTGCAGCAGCAATCGATCGCGTTCTGTCCGAACCCGGACTAGGCGATCGCCTGGGTCGAGCTGCTCGCACTCGCGTCGAGCAATACTTCAGTTGGGATGGGGTTGCCTCCCAACTGAGTGGTTTATACAGTCGCTTACTGATCAATCAAATGGCTGGCGAAAAAACCAGCTCATCTGCTAATTCGGTTGCCAATCAGCTATCTAAAGAGTTAGATCGAGCCACAGTTTCCGGTTCAAAGTGAGCCTCAAAACCTTCCCGCTCCTCGATTTGAGGCAAAGCAGGCTGATTTACCGTCAGTCGAGGGAGGCGATGCTTAAAGCTGCACAGGATTTCCCAGGAAATTGTATTCAGTAGGGTCGCCCAGTCGTCTGCTGAAATTTGTTCTTTGCCATCTTGCCCTAACAGGGTGACAATCTCCCCTTCCTGTATATCAGGTAGGTTCGTTACGTCCAGCATGAGTTGATCCATCGTAATCGCTCCCACCTGCCGAACCCGCTGTCCTCGAATCAGTACGTTCATTCGGTTAGACAGGTTGCGAGGAATGCCATCGGCATACCCAATCCCAATGACTGCGAGTGGCATTTGGCGATCGGTAATGAACTGATGTCCATAACTAACGCCTGTTCCAGGTTGAAGCGCTTTTACTTGAGTCACCCGCGCCTTCACTTGCAGTACAGGTTTCAGGTCAACTTTAGGCTGAAGGTGAGGGGCTGGGTGAAGTCCGTAGGTCGCCAGTCCAACCCGCACCAAATCGTAGTGCAACCTTGTGTCAGCCAAAGTCGCAGCAGAGTTTGCCAGATGCAGCCGGGGTAAGGAAATGCCGGTGGCATGGATTTGGGCGATCGCCTGCTGATACCGGGCTTGCTGCTGCCGCATCACTGTTTCATCAGGATCATCTGCCGTTGCCAGGTGAGAGTAAACGCTGGCAATCTGCAACTGGGGCAACCGCTGCACCAACTGTGCAAACTCAGCCGCTTGCTGCCAGGGTGCGCCCAGCCGAGACATCCCTGTATCTAGCTTCAAGTGAACTGGAAGTGGAGAGCGTTGAGCAGATTGGTTCTGAGAACGACTTAAGGTTTCAGCACAAACCAAAGCTTGTTTGGGCGTAGCGAGGGTGGGCTGAAGCTGCCAGCGAGCGATCGCCCGTACCTGTTCTGGCGTATTTGTTGCCCCTAGTAGCAAAATTGGAGCCGTGATCCCAGCCTCTCGCAGTTCAATTCCTTCTGGAATCGTCGCCACTCCCAGCCAAGTTGCGCCATGTTGCAGAGCGGTTTGGGCGATCGTTACGGCTCCATGTCCATAGGCATCAGCCTTCACTACCGTCATCAGCTCGGTTCCAGGTGATAGCAGCCGCTTTAACTGCTGCACATTATGAGCCAGCGCAGCCAAGTCAATTTCTACCCAGGCTCGCTCTCGCTTCATCGAAGCAACACTCGAAGATTGCTCCCAACTCAACATCTCAATTTCCTCCTCTGTCACTCACACCAATCACCACTCACACAAAATGTAAGAGGTCTGAAGAATTTCTTCTACAACCCGGACAGGGTTGCTATATTTACCTACGAATGTCAAAGATTGTAAACACCTGGAAATTTCGTATTTCCTTCGGTTGAGATGATCCCAGCATCCCCCCAGAATTTGGCCGTCCGTGTTACCATCTGTGAAACCCTCTTCTCACTGAGCCATAATGGGCAAGGTATTGGTGCTGAATGCCTCCTATGAGCCGCTCAACATCACGAGCTGGCGACGGGCGGTTGTGCTGTTGATTAAGGGAAAAGCAGAGCAGGTCGAGCATAATGGCAAGATAGTTTATGCTGAGTTGCCTCTGCCAACGGTGATCCGGCTTCGTCATTATGTGCGGGTACCCTACAAGGAAATTCCTTTAACCCGTCGAAATCTCCTCCACCGAGACAGTCATTCCTGTCAATATTGTGGGTACACCGGAGACGACCTGACGCTAGATCATGTGATCCCGCGGTCGCGAGGCGGGGGCGATTCCTGGGAAAACATTGTCACTGCTTGTGTGCGTTGCAATGTCAAGAAGGGCAGTCGCACCCCCAAAGAAGCGAATATGCCGCTGCGGCACCCTCCACACAAGCCCTACAGCGGACTTTACTTTGAAGTCACCAAGCACATCAAGAGTGGCGTACATCAGGAATGGCAGAAGTACGTCATCGGCATCTGACGGGAGTTTAATTAGGCTAGTCTACAGCATAGGTACACAGCGCTACTTTAACCGCATCAGGGTTGACTAAGTTGCTCTTGCACCCCTTTAACTGCCGGAACACTCAATCAAATTGGAGATTAAGTTGTGGTTAAGTTGCAAGGCGGTAGAAAAGGATAGTTTCAAACCTGCGATAGATGCGGTTTCAGTCATAGGATACGGGATTTATTCACAAAAGCTGCCATTGATATGCTCCTAAAGATGAGGTGTCAGATTTCTTTTTTTTTGCGAAGATCGTAAATGCAACTAAAAATATTAACTGGGCTGTTGCTAAGCTGAAACATCACCTTGCTGAAAGCGCCAGCCCGCTTTTTTTACACCTGTACTTATGCAATCCAACTCGCTCATCTCTAGTGATGGATTATCCACAGTGACAGAACCTAACTTGAAAGGTTCTAAGTCAGTGAGCCGGGTAGTTGATTATGAAGACGTAGAATATTCGGGAGTAGAGATCAGTCAGGCACCTCTAAACTCTCCAGGACGACGGTTCTCTGAACAGAAAGTAGAAGCATTACGACAAGTTCTGGAAAAGCGTCGGGGCGATCGCCACTTGGTAATTCTGCAAGACTTTCCAGATCCTGATGCGCTTTCCTGTGCTTGGGCATACAAGCTGATTGCACAGCAATTTGGCATTCGCTGCGATATCGTCTATGCAGGTACTTTGAGCCATCAGGAAAACATTGCCCTGGTCAAGCTCACGGCCTTACCTGTACAGCGTTGGTCAGTGCAAGCTGCTCGCGAGAAAGACTTTTCGGTTTACCAGGGATCTGTTTTTATCGACAACCAGGGCACCACGACTCAATTGATGCCTCTGGTGCAGCAAGCCCATATTCCTGTGACCGTTGTGATTGATCACCACAGTTCCCAGGGAGATTTGGAGGCGGAGTTTTCGGATATTCGTTCTCAAACTCGCGCCACCGCAACAATCCTGACCCAATATCTGCAAGTTGGTCTACTTAAGTTAGACAACAACAACGGGGAACACATCAAGTGTGCAACTGCACTGATGCACGGTTTGCGGTCTGATACAAATCGGTTGATGCAGGCTCAGGAAGAAGATTTTCTGGCAGCAGGTTATCTCAGTCGATTTTATGACAGCCAGTTGCTCAACTCTGTGCTGCAGGCTTCTCGCTCCAAGCGAGTGATGGATGTAATTGAGCGATCGCTCAGAAACCGCATTTTGCAAAACAGCTTTTCAATTGCTGGGGTTGGCTATTTGCGCTACGACGACCGAGACGCGATTCCGCAGGCAGCAGACTTCTTGGTGACGGAAGAAAACGTGCATACGGCTGTCGTCTATGGCATTGTCCATGATGAAGATGAAGATCTGGAAGTTGTGATTGGCTCTCTCCGCACCAGCAAGATTACCCTTGACCCTGACGAATTCATTAAAGAAGCGTTTGGACAAGACACGCAGGGTCGCTTTTTTGGTGGTGGACGAGCGATGGCGGGTGGCTTTGAGATTCCGATGGGCTTTCTTTCGGGCTTCAACGAAAATTCTGAATACACCCGGATCAAGTGGGAAGTGTTTGATGCTCAGGTCAAGCAAAAACTGCTGAGGCTGGTTGACCCAGAAGAGGGCGTAATCCGTACGGCTTAATGTTTAGGCGGTTTGATGAGCGTGACTGAATCAACTGAGCTGACCGAACTTTACCTGATTCGCCACGGCATTGCGGCAGAGCGAGGCACCTATCAGGAAGATGGCGATCGCCCCCTGACTGAAGTGGGGCAACACAAAACCACAAAGGTCGCAGAACGACTGTACGAATTAGGGGTGCGCTTCGACCTGATTTTGACCAGCCCATTGGTGCGGGCAAAGCAAACTGCCGAAATTTTGCAGTCTGTGGGATTGAGCGACCGCCTGGAAAAATCAGATGATCTTGCTCCAGAAGGAGACTTTGATCACTGGCTAACCTGGCTCAACCAATGGCAAGCAGGCGGGACGCAGTTGGCATTAGTTGGTCATCAGCCTGATTTAGGGGATTGGGCAGAAACTTTGATTTGGGGTGAGTCCAAACAGCAAATTGTTCTCAAAAAAGCAGGAGTGATTGGCTTGCTTCTACCCCAAGCAAAACCTCCAGTGGGACAAAGTCAGCTCTTTTGGCTCACGCCTCCCAAATTTTTGCTTTGATTGAGCAACTGGCACTATGACCAATAGCCTATCAAGACATCCTCTGCACAAAATCTAGCAGGTGGTGCGCCATTTCTAGCTTGCTGCACGGAGCGATCGCCTGCTTATTGCCTGATTTGTCCAAAAAGATTGCCTGATTTTGGTTGCTACCAAAGCCGCTATCGGGTTGGTCAACTGGATTGGCAGCGATCGCATCTAACTTCTTGCGCTGCAATTTTTCTAAGGCAGGGGGGAGAATGTCGCCCGTCTGGGCCGCGAAGCCAATCAAGCGTTGATGAGGACGTTTGCGATCGCCTAAATCTGCTGCAATGTCAGGTACGGACGATAGCGGCAAAGTAGTGGGGAGCGATCGCTTCGGCAACTTTATAGAGCTATAGTCAGTTGGCTTCACATCTGCCACTGCTGCCGCCAAAATCGTCCAGTCAGCAGCCGTAAAGTAATTCAGCATCATCTGGTGCATCTCTGCGGCACTGGTAACCGGAATCAGCCGCACCCCTGACAGATCAGCTTGCAACTCAGCCTCTATTGGCGCGTGCACTAACGTCACCGCCGCGCCCCGATGCAGCGCGGCTTGTGCCAGGGCCACTCCCATCTTTCCGGTTGAGGGGTTGCCAATAAACCGCACAGGGTCGAAATGTTCACGGGTGCCGCCTGCATTAATCAAAATTTGCTTTCCAGTCAAATCTCGTTTGCCACCAGTATGTAGGAGCGATCGCAACTGCGCCAAAATTTCACTGGGTTCTGCCATGCGACCGTTGCCGATGCGATCGCACGCTAAAATTCCTGCAGACGGACCAACCGTGTGATAACGTTTGTCCGTCTGCACTTGCTGCCAATTTCGCTGAACAGACTGCTGCTGCCACATCTCCGTATTCATAGCTGGAGCCAGCAGCACCGGACAGGCAGAAGCCAGGACAGTATTGGTCAACAGATTGTCTGCCAGACCATAGGTGAGTTTTGCCAGGGTGTTTGCAGTGAGGGGGGCGATCGCAAATATCTCTGTCCACTCGCCCAGTTCAATGTGTAGGGGACGGTGGTGAGTAGGCTGCCAAAAGCTTTGATCCGTATAGGCTGGGTGGCGGCAAAGGGTGGCGATCGTCAACGGTGTAATAAATTCCTGTGCCGAGTTGGTCAAAATTGCTCTAACTTCGGCCCCAGCCTTTGCCAGCGTCGAAATCACTTCACAAATTTTGTATGCAGCAATGCCGCCGCCTACCCCGATTAGAATTCGCCTGCCCTTGATTCCCTGGATGATTGTCATTTGTCATGTGTCACTGGTCATCGATTAGTTGTAACAGCAGCCTTGAATGGTAGAGGTAAACGGTCTCAACTCAACCTACAATTCAAAGATCTGTCAGTCAATTAGAAGCCAAACTGAATGTGCTTCAAGCTTAGAACAGGGCTAACCGCGACACTCAAAAGACTGCTTCATGAGACGCGATTCAATCTTCTACAAGCTGTTCCAGCAATCCCCCACCCTTCTATTTGAGCTTTTGTCTCACCCTCCCACCAATGCTGAAGCTTATCGATTTGACTCCGTGGCAGTCAAAGAACCGAAATTTGAAATTGATGGCGTATTTCTGCTATCCGAGGATCAGGACATAGGAGCCGTTTACTTTTGCGAAGTTCATTTTCAGAAGGATGAACAGCTTTACGAACGCATCTTTGCTGAATCTGCGCTATATTTCTACCGCAACCGTGCCCGATTTAACGACTGGCAAGCGGTAGTCATTTATCCCTCACGTAATGTTGAACAAAGCGACTTGCATCCCCATCGAGGGCTGTTAAACAGCGATCAGGTGCGTCGGGTGTATTTGAATGAGCTAGGCAATATTCGTCAGTTGCCGCTCTGGGTAGCAGTAATGGTATTAACAACGGTAGAGGAAGCTCAAGCTCCAGAGGAAGCCCGACATCTACTGAGTCGAACCCGTGCTGAGTTATCTCAATTAAGCAGCCATGCAATAATTGAGATAGTCACAACCATCATGTCCTACCGGTTTGAGCACCTAAGTCGAGTAGAGATAGAAGCAATGCTGGACATCACGCTGAAGGAAACTAGGGTTTACCGAGAAATTAAGGAAGAAGGACGGCAAGAAGGGCGACAAGAAGGACGGCAGAAAGAAGCTGCCAACTTAGTTAATCGACTGCTAAAGAAGCGGTTTGGAGAATTTCCTGATGAATTACGCTCAAGTGTCAGCAACTTGCCGCTACTAACCTTAGAAATGTTGAGTGAAGCATTATTAGACTTTACGAGTGTAGTTGAGTTACAGGCTTGGTTGGAGGAGCGATCGCACTAGCTGCAAGCATGTGCTGATTGATTTCTGGGTAAACAGCTTGTACTACTACAATGAAGAGGCGAGTTTGTCTAAGACCTCGACTGTTTAGTCCTTTCTATACCTGATTTAGCTCATGCCTCCTCGTTGGCCCCGTGAACCCGATCGCAACGATCCTGCCTACCGTAAGCTCGATGATCGGATGAACTTTGCAATCCACGTTGCAATCTTTGCCGCCACAAATTCTGGACTTTGGTTCGTTCGTACGCTCCAATCTCAAAACTGGCCTTGGACGGTTTGGGTGACGGGTGGGTGGCTGTTGCTGTTAGTCGTCCATGCGGTGTACATTTTTGCGCTCGCCGACTATTCCAACTCAACTGCCTCAGACAAACTACCCAAATCCTCCTAGAGCAAGGCGATCGCCCTTCTAGAGTGCGTTAGGTTAAAGCTATGACTGAGTAGAGTATTGTCTCTGCCCAGGCAGACGAATTAGGTAAACTGCAATGGCTTACTCCGGCACAACAGAGGCGATCGAATCGCTAGCAGCAGAAATTGGTGAAAATATCTACATTGATGTTGCAAAATGGCACCTCTATCTCAGAGATGCCCATTTACACACACTTCTGGCAGAGCGGTTTTATCCGATGCTGACAGACAGCAAAATTGATGAAAGCAAGGTGACAGAAACGCTGAGAAATATCCCCGTAAAGTTAGGCGGCGGTAAGCGTGAACTTCCCTTATCTGATCTGCTGCCTTCCTCGGTTCAAAGCAACTTAGTCGAGCTTCTAGAAGAGTATCAGCGCAAGCTTTAGAAAACTTTAGTAGGTGAGCTTAAAAAATATAGGGGCTTGGCATTGCCAAGCCCCTATATTTTTATTCTTCTTCCACGTATTCTTCCTCTTCCTCGTCTTCACTCATCGGAGCCACAGAAGTTGCCGAAACTGCAACGCCCATCTCTAGCTTTTCACGCACCTTTTGCTCAATTTCTTTAGCAAATTCAGGTTTTTCCTTCGTGTACTTAATTGCATTGTCGCGACCCTGGCTAATATTTTCGCCGTTATAGCTATACCAGGCTCCCCGACGTGCAATGACTCCAGTTTCTTCTGCCAGGTCAACTAAGCAACCGTAAGTAGAAATGCCTTCACCAAAGATGATGTCAAACTCCGCAATGCGGAAGGGGGGAGCAACCTTGTTTTTGGCAACTTTGACTTTGGCACGAATACCAAATTCTTCCGTCCCTTTCTTCAGAGTTTGAATGCGGCGGATGTCTAGCCTGACCGAGGCGTAGAATTTGAGCGCATTCCCCCCCGTTGTGGTTTCGGGGTTGCCGTAAGAAATGCCGATTTTCTGGCGCAACTGGTTCAAAAAGATGACGCTACAGCCAGTCTTGCCGATGTTGCCTGTGATCTTGCGGAGCGCTTGGCTCATCAGCCTGGCCTGCAAGCCTACGTGAGCGTCACCCATTTCCCCTTCAATCTCAGCTCTGGGTACGAGCGCCGCAACAGAGTCTACTACGACCACATCGACAGCAGTAGAGCGCACGAGCTGATCAACGATTTCTAGGGCAGCTTCACCTGTGTCAGGCTGAGATACCAGCAAGTTCTCAATGTCTACTCCTAGCGCCTTGGAATAGGTAGGGTCGAGGGCGTGTTCTGCATCGACGAAAGCAGCGATGCCTCCTGCTTTTTGGACTTCGGCGATCGCATGAAGTGCCAAAGTCGTCTTACCCGAGCTTTCTGGACCATAGATTTCGATCACTCGTCCCTTCGGCAGCCCACCACCCAACGCCAAATCGAGCGTCAAGGCACCACTAGGAATTGTTTCTACCTTCATACGGGTAGCGTCACCCAACCGCACAATAGTTCCCTTGCCAAAGGTGCGGTCGATCTGGTTAAGTACCAGATTTAGAGCTTTAGTTTTTTCAGAATCTTCACTGCTGGTTTTAGCCATTAGCGCCTCAAAACGGATGTGTGGAGAGTACAGGGGTCAATAAAATTTACAGGGAAGCAGATTTATATTCTAGGCTTCCGTTCCGCCAGCAAGATGCAATAAGCGGATGTAAATTGAAGTTGGATATAAAGTTGAATGCGTTGGGGTGTGAGGTTGGAGCAGCAATGTAACGGCTTAGAGTTGCACTATGCAATCCAGCTTACTGTCTGATCTGTCTGAATCTGGTTACGCTGTAAACAGTTGCATCTTGTCCATTGTAAGGCATTTGAGCTTTAATTGCATACAAATGTACTAACCAATGTCCAGAGTGAAATGCAGTGAAAAGGGCTGCATTGCCGTTAAACGGGTGCCCAACTCAAACCAATGTCTAGATATTTCTGGGTTCTGCAAGGCGGAGAGACCCCACTAGCTACCTTTTTATTTCTAGTGCCTGATTTCGGGTAAAAAGTTCAGCAAAAATTTAGTATTGAGTTGTCTTAGATTTTTCAGAACCACATGCGTTAGAAGGATTGTTCCCTCAAGATCCAGACTTCACCCATTGCAGATTTCAATCTTTTACACAGAATGACAACTAATCTTCCCAATCTGCTTGTTCCTGATACAGCCCTGTCAGTGGCAGGGCTGACTGCCTACATTCAGGAATTGCTGGAACAGGATAACCAGTTGCGTCAGGTTTGGGTCACTGGGGAGGTATCGAGTGCCAGTCGCTATCGCAGCGGGTTGTTTTTTACGCTGCAAGACCCGGATGCAAAAGCAGCGATTAGCTGTGTGATATGGAATAGTCAGCTAACCAAGTTAGCAACTGTGCCTGTTCAGGGGGAGCAGTTCATCATTTTGGGTCGCATTCATGTGCATCCCCAACGGGGCAACTATCAGCTCATTGTTTGGCAAGCGCTTCCAGCGGGTGAGGGGTTGCGGGCATTGCGCTATCGGCAACTGCGGCTGCGGTTGGAAGCGGAAGGGCTATTTGACGCTGAGCGGAAACGTCCTTTGCCGGCTCATCCGCAAACGATCGCCGTCGTCACTTCACCGCAAGCGGCTGCTTGGGGCGACATTAAACGGACTTTGAAGCGTCGCTATCCAGGACTGTGTGTGTTATTTTCTCCAGCATTGGTTCAGGGGGATCAAGCTCCAGCTTCGATTGTGAATGCGATTCAACGAGTTGAGCAGGATGGGCGAGCAGAGGTGCTGATTCTATCGCGAGGCGGTGGAGCAATTGAGGATATGGCTTGCTTTAACGATGAGCGAGTGGTGCGGGCGATCGCCACCTGTCCGATTCCTGTTGTTGCCGGGATTGGGCATCAGCGAGATGAATCGCTGGCTGACTTAGTTGCAGATGTCTGCGCTCATACGCCGACTGCTGCCGCAGAGCAGGCTGTGCCGGAGCTAGCAGATTTGCTGAGTGAGCATCAAGAGCGGGTCAATGCACTCGCTCAGGCAATTGAGCATCGGCTCACTGCCAGCTATGACCATCTGCATCGGCTGCGAGAACGGTTGCGACGACTTCAGCCCGATCGCCAGATTCAGCGGGAAACCCAGGCTATTGCCTGGATGCGTCAACGCTTGCTGCACGGAACGGCCCAACAGCTTCAGCAGGCAAACCAGCATTGCCAGCTTTTGCGCCAAAAGCTGATTACCCTGGACCCTAAGGCGGTCTTGCGGCGCGGTTATGCTGTTGTGCGAGAGACAAATGGGAGCGTCGTACGGTCCTCCGCTGAGCTCACTCCGGGACAAGACCTGACGGTACAGCTTGCTCAGGGGCAGATTGAAGTTAAAGTTTCAGAAATTCCTAGTTCAACCCATGACCCACAGCATCAGGACTCTCTATGAGCGATTCAACTTCCCCTGGAACTGCCTATTCCAAATCCAGCCTAAGTTCTAAAGCGATCGCCTCCGATTCTCAGACTGCTCAAAGCTGGAGTTACGAGCAAACGGTCGCCCAGATTGAAGCAATTATCACGCGGATTGAGTTAGGTGACCTGGAGTTGGCCGACGTATTTGAGCAGTTTGCCACCGCCGTTGAGCATCTGCGCGAGTGCGAAATTTTCCTCTCGCATCAGCAGCGGCAGATGGATGTGTTAGTTGAAACGTTGATGGACGAGCCAGAAGGGTTCTAGGCAATGCTGCCTCGCTTCCTGGCTTCTTTATAGGAAGTGCCGATGCCGCGCAATCCGGCACGGATCATTTGCTGTTCGAGTAGGGCAAAGAAACGGGCGCGATCGCCTCCCCTAACTACAGCTTGATTATGTGCTTCAGCTAGCGCTACAGGATAACCGTACCCTTTTTGTACTTGAGTCAGCGTCAGGCTGAGGGCAATGTTGAGCAGTTCTGCATCTTCTGCAACCCAGGCAGGAAATTCTATTCGGGCGACTTCTGAGCCAACGTGGGCGTAGCAGAAGTAGATAGCGTGATCTCCGTAGAGATCCAGGATTTTAGCAGAGCTGCGCCAGAGAGGACTGCGCTGACCGGGGCTGAGTAACAGTGACCACAGCGCAGTGTCGCGCAACGGTGCAAACACTTGGCAGGGAGCCTGTTCTGTTTGTCCGGGGCAGTGGGTAGCACAGTCGGGTGTGTCGTAGGGGCAGGTGTGCAGCCGCAAAAAGTTGAGTGCCTCACCGCTGCGAGAGGCGCTGAGATAGCCAACCAGGGGAATCTTTGCAGCCTTTAACTGATCCCAGGCGTGAAGAATGGGCGGTAGGATGCGCGCGCGGGCATCCGCAGGCAGCGGCTCCAGAAACCAGTGAATCAGCGAACCGTCTACCATTGCCAGAGTCGGTGGAGGTTCATTTGACAGCATTGACAGTTGCAGGTGTGGCGAAGCAACTTTGCTGACTAATTCCCGACTTTGAATTTCTGTTCCAGTAGCCAATTCTGCCAGCACTGTGGCTTCTGAGACGGTTCGCCGATAGCCCATCCATTCCTCAGTCCGAATTCCCCATTGGCGGGAAATGTACAGGTCTTCAGGACGGTAAAACACTTCCGGCAAACTGTCTAGCAGCGGATGGCGATTTTGGGCATAGTGCAGCACAACCCGACCGACGTTGATCAGATAGCAGTAGGCAATTTCATGGTGGCTGGGGGCAATCTGCGACCCGTCAGTCGCTAAAACGGTGTGGATATTAGGTGCAGCGGTTAGATCAATTCGCGTGTCGAGGGGTTCAATCGGTTCCGCAGCTGCAAAACCAAGGCGATCGCCCCAGGTTTCTTGTAGCGTCACTAGTTCTGCCTGGTGACTTCGCGCCTGCTCTAGCAACTGCTGCGCCAACTCTAACCGCTGTCGTGTTGCAGCCGCTTCATGGGAGAGATGCTGGCTAATGTCCTGCATCTGTCGCGCTAGTTTGATCAAGTCGAGCATGAAGGGATCAGTTGAAGGGCAATGAGCATTATTTGGGGATCACTGAAAACGCTGGAGAATGGCGATCGCCCTGTCTGGGTAGAATCGTAGCCCAACTTGAATTAAATTAGTACAAATGTCTTTAATTAATTTGCTTTAATTAATTGGATGGTTTCCACCCAGATCCGATGTACAGATTTGCAGCAGCTTCTGAATCTGAACTGATTGTGTTTGGCGCAGCGAAACCCGGAGCTTCTGAACAGCAGGTCTTGCAATGGGTTCAGTTTATGCAGCAGCAAGGGATTCAACGAGTTTGCTGTTTACTTCCACAAAAGCAACTCACTCCGTATCCAGACTTGCTAGACACCTACCGACAAGCATTTGGGGACGGTAAAATCCTGTGGGCACCTGTGAAGGATTTTCATCTGGTCGAACCAGAAATGCTCACCCAGAGAATTCTGCCGTTTTTAGCTGAAGCTGATTGGCAGCGTGAAAAGGTGGTCGTTCACTGCTCTGGTGGAGTGGGACGCACGGGGCACATTCTCGCAGCCTGGTTAGTGTTTAGACGAGGATTATTAAATAAGGATGCGATCGCTGCTGTCAAAAGAACCGGGCGCAATCCCTACGAAGCGGCGATCGCTGGAACGCTAATGGGCACAAATCCTTGGAAGGGAATCTCTCAGTTGAACGCTCTTTTGGATTCTTGCCGTTAACCCAACACTTAAAAAAGCGGAAGAAGGGTTGAACCTTACTCCCGCTTGAAGTTTGAATCGCAATGATCTGTGATCTCTAGTCGAGGAAGCCCATGAGTCCTTCGGGCTGGTCGATCTCGTTAGAGGCGACCGGGCGATTGCCGGGGAGGTGGCTACCTCTCATTAGATCGGCGCTGCTGGCGACAATGGGGCGATGTCCAGGCAGCGTATCGACATCCAGTACTTCAAAGTCATTGGCGAAAACGGGGCGATGACCCGGAAGGCTGTCAACGTCCACAACCCGCAGGTGGCTAGCAGAAATTGGGCGGTTGCCTAGCAGATACCCTGAAATCTCCAGCTTGCTAGCAGCGATCGGGCGATAGCCTGACATGCTAAGGGCATTTTCAACTTCGATGTCACTGGGACCAATAGGGCGGTTAGCCAACTCACCCGATGGACGAAACTGGATCTGACTTGAAGATTTGTTTGATTCAGACTGTCCAGATTTAGTAGCATGGTCAGCCCCCTGTGAATCATTGTTAGATTCAACCGCCGTAGTTTGAGATTCGTTTTCGCTGCTCATCGCTCCCTCCTTTAGTTCCCCACCGTGTCCATTTTTTGTATCGGTTTCAGTAATACTCATCAATCAAATCCTTGGGTGCCTTATTTCAACGGGCGATCGCCCGTTGCATAGCTGCTTGATTAGACTTTTTGGAACGTATTTCTACCGATTTAAACCTTTTAACGCTTTTATTGGCGGCAAAGCTGCACTGCGATCGCAAAGATCCCACTGACTTGTCCTGAAGTTATTCTATGAAAGTTTTCGTAATAATTTAATAATTCAATCTAATTTGTTGATTTGAAGTTATTTACTGACAAATAACTTAATCCAATCACACAAGACTTACCATTCCCTGAGAGCGTTTGCTACTCCGCACTGTAGCGCTTCTGGCAAATTTGTGTCTTTCGCCATCATCTTTAGCTGCTCATGAGCAGCATCCGGGGCAAGTTGCTTGAGGGCGGCGATCGCGTGTAGCTGTACTCCTGGATCTGACTCTGACAGCAGCCCGATCAATGGGTCTAGAGCCTTAATTTCGCCTAAATGTCCTAAGCTAAGGGCGATCGCTTGTTTTCCTGGTGACTGCGGCGAGGACTCAGAATCAAGCAAAGTGATCAAAATTTCCGCTGCTTGAGGCTTTAGCGCTGGATCTTCCACTTTTCCGAGAGCGGCAATCATTTCACGATAGACCTCTGCCGAAACGCAAGGCAGAATGGACTGAATTTTTTTGAGAACGGTTGCGGTCATGCCCCAGCTTAGCGATCGCACAATTTCGATCTGCAAAGCTGAAGGGGTATGAGGGGAGTGCAGCATGTCAGCGAGAGCTTGGGCTGCGGCAGGGTTGCTCAGTCGCCCTAGGGCGATCGCCGCTTGCTGACAAACCTGCAAATTTAAGTCTGTTAAATGAGGAATCAGCAGATTGACCAGGTCGATCTCGGCTTGCAGGTTGGCTCTCAAACCCACAGCAATTACTGCCTCTCGCCGAACTGCCGCTGCCGGATCTTGAAGCGCATTGACCAACACCGGAAAGACACGCGGGTCGTGAAAGCTGCTCAATGCCTCAATTGCTGCTGCACGAATTTCGGGCTGCGCATCGTTTGTAATGCTGAGCAAAGGGGCGATCGTTTGAGAATGGCGAATGCGGGAGAGCGATCGCACTGCCAAAAGCCGAAACTGCTCCATCGACAGCAGTTCTGTTAGCGGAGCAATCGCCTGATTGCCCAAATTTGCTAGAGCTTCTGCAGCAACCGCACTGAGTTCTCCTTCAGCGGTTTTTAGCAAACTGATTAAAACCTGAACTACGACAGGATGGTCAAACTCGCCTAGGGTTCGCACAGTAAACCAGAGCAATTCCCAGTCAGTGTCCTCGTGCTCAAGAATCGCAATCAGGGGAGCGATCGCCTTTGTCCCAAAGCGAGGCAAGAGTTTCGCAACATCCCATCGCGTCTGAAAATCCCCTTCTATAAATAGGTCTAACGCCAGATCAAGCCATAGCTCTGGATTGATGCCGTCTTCTGGAGTTGCCCAGCCATACTGGTTTGCCAGAGCAGACAAAGGCGGAGAACAGTTGCTCCAAGAGTGACTAAACTGCGTGTCGTTTTCAGCTGTATCTAGCAAACTTAGTATTCCTTAAAATCTACAAGACCATCCTGTCAATCGAGCATCAGGCTAATGTAGTCACTACATATTGAAATAGGTTTTGTAACTGAGTATACGGTTCTACCGTGCCAATCTAAATACCCTGTCACTCAAAGAATTAGAAGTCTAGTATTCACACTCGATTTTTTGCTTTTAGTTAACTTTCGCACATTGTGGTTTGAATTGCTCCCCGCATTAAAGTAGGAACCCTTTTGAGAAAATTTGGTTGCTTTTAATACTAATTTGTTCTTCAAGCGTTCTAGTTGTTACTTACGTAACACCCCTATTTAAGAATATCTTGGCTTGCTGTGGTGTGTGACCTTACTAAAGGTTGATTCAGACCTTGAACACTTTTCCTACAATGCAGCCAAATTGATATTGAAAGAAGCAAACGCACATCTGACTGATCTGTGCATTTTGTGTAGTTTTGGTAAAGCAAACTACAGAATTAAGCAAAAGAACAGCGAAAATTTTGCTCTCTATCCCTTGGAATCAGATCAATGTTAGTTAAACAGGTCGGAAAAAGCTTGATTTGAGAGGGTTTTCAGCCGTTGATGTAAGACATGCATGAGCATTATGCAAAAACTTCATCTTAGAAAATATTTTGTAACTAAAGATACGAAAATTCTGCTTGAATCCGGATAAATTATTGAGAAATCGGGCATAGACGGACGCAATAAAGTTTGAGTTTAGGAGCTTAAAGTGTTAGCTAAGCTGCATTTGAATCGTACATTCTTTAATAAAGTTGAATGAGCTTGGCGATCGCTACTTTTACCTTCTGTGTGCTGTTAAAAATTTTCTTTTTTTCAAATCTAGTCGTCAACTTGACTTTTCAGATTCTCCTAAAGGCTTATTGAGAATTCTCACGGTGAATTCATTTTAGGTTTGACCTTATACAGGTCATTTCAAAGTACTCAACTTCTCACAACTAAGTTTCTTCAGATTTAACTAGAACTATTTGATAGTTCCTCATTACTCATGCAGGACTACATTTCAGGCACAAGCATCAAGAGGACAGTTCCGTGACTCAAGCAGCAACAAACCCTACTGCAACACTGAATAAATTTGAAAAATTTAAAGCTGAGAAAGATGGCTTGGCAGTCAAGCAGGAAATTGATCGCTTTGCCCAAATCGGTTGGGAGGCAATGGATGAAACTGACCGGGATCATCGGCTGAAATGGCTGGGAGTTTTCTTTCGCCCTGTGACTCCAGGTAAGTTTATGCTGCGGATGCGAATTCCTAGTGGAATTCTCACCAGTGGGCAAATGCGAACGCTAGCGGAAGTCGTGCAGCGCTATGGCGAGGACGGCAACGCCGACATCACGACTCGCCAAAACCTTCAGCTTCGTGGCATTCGGCTTGAGGACATTCCCGATATTTTTCAACGATTCGAGCAGGTAGGCTTAACCAGCGTTCAGTCGGGCATGGACAACGTTCGCAATATCACGGGTTCCCCCGTTGCTGGAATTGATGCCGACGAACTGATCGACACCCGCGACCTGGTGCAGCAGGTGCAGGACATGATCACGAACAGTGGCGAGGGAAATCCAGCATTTACCAACTTGCCGCGCAAGTTTAACATTGCGATCGCCGGATGCCGCGACAACTCCGTCCATGCTGAAATTAACGACATTGCCTTTGTTCCAGCCTTTAAGGACGGCGCGTTAGGTTTCAACGTTTTGGTCGGTGGCTTCTTTTCTGCGAAGCGTTGCGAAGCGGCGATCCCGATGGATGTCTGGGTTGATCCCAGCCAAGTGGTGGCGCTGTGCGAGGCGATTTTGATCGTTTACCGCGATCACGGGCTGCGGGCAAATCGGCAAAAAGCACGACTAATGTGGCTGATTGACGAGTGGGGTGTTGAAAAATTCCGCGCAGCAGTCGAGCAGCAATTAGGGACCTCCCTACAAACAGCAGCAGAGAAAGACGAGATCGCTTGGGACAAGCGGGATCACATCGGGGTTTATGCTCAAAAGCAATCTGGCTTGAACTATGTCGGTCTACATGTGCCTGTCGGTCGGTTGTTTGCCCAAGACATGGTTGAACTGGCGCGAATCGCCGACGTCTATGGCAGCGGCGAGTTACGGCTGACCGTCGAGCAAAACGTGATCATTCCTAATGTGTCGGACTCACGGCTGGAATTGCTGCTGAAGGAGCCATTGCTGGAACGGTTTTCGGTCAGTCCGGCAATGTTAGAGCGATCGCTTGTTTCCTGCACAGGCAGCCAGTTCTGCAACTTTGCCCTGATTGAAACTAAAAATCGTGCCCTGGGGCTAATTCGGGAACTGGAAGCAGAGGTTTCTTGCTCACAGCCCGTGCGAGTTCACTGGACGGGTTGCCCCAATTCTTGCGGACAGCCGCAGGTTGCTGATATCGGTCTGATGGGCACTAAAGCTCGCAAGGATGGCAAAACGGTGGAAGCCGTTGACATCTACATGGGCGGCAAGGTGGGCAAAAATGCTCACTTGGGTACCTGTGTGATGAAATCTGTGCCCTGTGATGACCTCAAACCCGTGCTGCGGAATTTACTGGTTGAACACTTCGGCGCACAACTGAAGGAGGAAGCCGTGACTTCAACTTAGATTTAGTTGGATGATTTCTCCTGATTGCTGGAGGGTGGCACTTTTTCTGGTACGGGCTACCTTCTATCGTCAGCCTCCTCAAAGCTGCACTCCTTTTGGAATGGAGGACTGTCTGTGCAGCCCAATTGCTCCACAAACCCTAAATCTTTTAACCCTCAACGACTACTTACCGAAAGGACTTGGTGAACGTAAATGGCAAGATTTTCTAGACGGCAATTCATCATCACCGCAGGCGCAACCGCAGCAGGTAGTCTCTGGCTGCATGGCTGTAGCAGCAACGAAACAGCCAGTTCCGATCCCGTTCCTGCTGCCGAAATTGCCCCAGAAGATGCTCCAGAGGTTACAGCCGCAAGGCTAGGCTTCATTGCCTTAACCGACTCCGCACCGTTAATCATTGCTCAGGAAAAAGGTTTCTTTGCCAAGTACGGTATGACCGAGGTAGAGGTCATCAAGCAAGCCTCCTGGGGAACCACCCGCGACAACCTGGTTCTGGGTTCTGGAGGAGACGGCATTGACGGCGCTCACATTCTCACTCCCATGCCTTACCTGATCTCTGAGGGCACGGTTACGGATGGCAGAAAGATTCCCATGTACATCCTGGCGCGACTGAATGTGGATGGTCAGGCTATTTCGGTTGCGAATAAGTACAAAGAGCTAAATGTTCAGCTAGACAGTTCTTTACTCAGACCCAGCATCGATGAGGCAAAGGCGGCTGGCAATCCACTGAAATTTGCCGTTACTTTCCCTGGTGGTACCCATGACCTGTGGATGCGTTACTGGTTAGCCGCAGGCGGAATCGACCCAGACAATGACGCTTCAACGATTGTGGTTCCCCCGCCGCAGATGGTCGCCAACATGAAAACTGGAACGATGGATGCTTTCTGCGTGGGTGAACCCTGGAACGCGCAGTTGATCAACCAAAACATTGGTTACTCCGCTCTCACAACAGGACAGCTTTGGAATAATCACCCTGAAAAAGCATTCGCAATGCGGGCAGATTGGGTAGACCAAAACCCGAAAGCAACGCAGGCACTGCTGAAAGGAGTGCTGGAGGCGCAGATCTGGTGTGATCAGGCAGAAAACAAAGAGGAAATGGTAGACATTATTTCCAAGCGAGCCTGGTTTAATGTCCCTGCCAAGGACATCATAGAGCGGACTAAGGGCAACTACGACTTCGGCGATGGTCGCGTTGAAAGTGAGAGCGATCACATGATGAAGTACTGGAATGAGGATGCGTCCTATCCCTTTAAGAGTCATGATCTCTGGTTCTTGACCGAAGATGTGCGCTGGGGCTATTTGCCATCTGACACCGACCTTCAGGCACTCGTCGATGCCGTCAACCGGGAAGACTTATGGCGGGAAGCGGCAAAGGCGATCGGTCAGGAGGCAGCAATTCCAGCTAGCACCTCTCGCGGCGTTGAAACCTTCTTTGACGGCAAGCAGTTTGACCCCGAAAATCCAACGGCTTACCTGGACAGCCTGGAAATCAAGAAAATTTAATTCCTCACTTGGTAGAGACGCGATTAGCAGAGACGCAATGAATCACGTCTCTACAAGCCAGGAAGGTTAAGGAATGGAAATTCAATAAACTGCACTGCTTCGAGGATGAGCATTTTGCTTATCCAGATAGGGGAGAAACCTACCCCATAGATAATTGAGTTCACAATCCCAAGTTATTACCCCGCCACCAGGAGATCATTGAGATGACCGCAAGACTGGACGCAAGACCGAAACGTTTTAGCAGCGAAAACTTAGTTTCGATGCTGGGGAAACAGGCTAAAGTGCTGTATCCACCGGCGATCGCCCTGCTCATTTTCCTGGTCATCTGGCAAGCTCTCACCTCCCTGCCATCAGCAACCCTACCCAGCCCAATCCAGACCGTTGAGGAAACCTGGGAACTAATCATCAACCCCTTCTTTGATAACGGTGGTAATGACAAAGGACTGTTTTGGCAAGTCTTAACCAGTTTGCAACGAGTCGCCCTGGGTTACGCTCTAGCCGCCATCGCTGGAATTGGGTTGGGCATTTTGATTGGCACCAGCACCTTCATGTTTCGGGCTCTCGACCCTATCTTTCAGGTTCTGCGAACCGTGCCGCCGCTAGCCTGGTTGCCGATTTCCCTGGCTGCTTTTCAACAAGCAAATCCGTCTGCCATCTTCGTGATTTTCATTACGGCAATTTGGCCAATCATCATCAACACGGCTGAAGGGGTGCGCCAAATTCCCCAAGACTACAACAACGTGGCTAAAGTGCTGCGCCTGTCTCGCACCGAGTACTTCTTCAAAATTCTCATGCCTGCTACTGTGCCCTACATCTTCACAGGACTGAAGATCGGCATTGGACTCTCCTGGTTGGCGATCGTTGCAGCCGAGATGCTGATTGGCGGCGTTGGCATTGGCTTCTTCATCTGGGATGCCTGGAATAGCTCTCGTATCAGCGACATTATCATTGCCATCATCTATGTCGGCTTAGTCGGCTTACTGCTCGACTGGCTGGTCAGCCAGATCGCCAGGTTTGTCGTTCCCGAAGAACAAAAGCAAGGCTAACTCCAATTCCCAATTCCCCATCCCTAATCCCCAACCCCCTCCACAACCATGTCAGTCTTCGTCGAAGTTGATCACGTCGATCGCATTTTCTCAATGCCCAATGGCAATAGCTATGTTGCGTTGAGAAACATTGAACTCAAGATTCGCAAGGGTGAATTCGTTACTCTGATTGGACACTCTGGCTGCGGCAAGTCTACGCTGCTCAACATTGTGGCAGGGCTAGATCAGCCCACTCACGGCGGCGTAATTTTGGAAGGGCGGCAGGTTAAGGAACCTGGACCTGATCGCATGGTGGTCTTCCAAAACTACTCGCTGCTGCCCTGGCTGTCGGTGCGGGAGAATATTTCTCTGGCAGTCAACCGAGTGATGAACAAATTGCCCCAAGGTGAGCGGCGCAGCATTGTCGAACATCACATCGATATGGTGGGGTTGCGCCATGCTGCTGATAAGCGACCGGGGCAACTGTCTGGCGGCATGAAACAGCGGGTGGCGATCGCCCGTGCCCTGGCTATTCGTCCGAAACTGCTGCTGTTAGACGAACCCTTCGGCGCACTCGATGCATTGACCCGAGGCGGCTTGCAGGAACAGTTAATGAAAATCTGTGAAGAAAGTCATGTTACCTGCATCATGGTGACGCACGACGTAGACGAAGCGCTGCTGCTATCCGACCGGATCGTGATGCTGACAAACGGACCTGAAGCCCATGTTGGTCAAATCATTGACGTGCCGTTTCCGCGTCCTCGCAGCCGTATGGATGTGGTCAACCATCCCAACTATTACAGTCTGCGGAGCGAGATTGTTTATTTCCTCAACCAGCAGAAACGAGCAAAGAAACTGAAGGTGCAACATGCCACGGCGATCGCCCGCAACGGTTTAGAGAAAGTCAACCTGGAGCTTGGCTTCATTCCACTGACCGACTGCGCGCCCATGATCGTTGCCAAAGAAAAAGGCTTCTTTCAAAAGCATGGCTTAGAGGAAGTCACCCTCAGCCGTGAGCCAAGTTGGAAGGCGATCGCAGAAGGCGTAGCGACAAAGCGGCTTGATGCAGCGGCAATGGTTGCTGGAATGCCCCTGGGTATGACTCTCGGCATGAACGGCAAACCCCCTACCCCGGTGATCACAGCCCTGACCCTATCGCGCAACGGCAACGCGATTACGTTGAGCAAAAGATTATTCGACCAGGGCGTGCGAACGCTGGCAGATTTTAAGGCGGCGATCGCCCGAACGCCTGACAAAGTTCCTACCCTTGGCGTTGTGCATCCCTCTTCCATGCACAACCTGATGTTGCGCTACTGGTTAGCGGCAGGCGGCATTGACCCCGACCGTGATGTCAGCCTGACCGTAATTCCGCCTGCCCAGATGGTGTCCAACCTGAAAGCAGGCAACATCGACGGCTACTGCGCTGGAGAACCTTGGAATTCTCGTGCTGTCCATGAAGGGTTAGGTTTTGTCATTGCTACCGATCTGGATATCTGGCAAGGTCACTGCGAAAAAGTTTTGGGTGTACGTGAAGACTGGGCAAACCAGTACCCACAAACCCACCTGGCACTGGTTAAAGCATTATTAGAAGCTTGCGAATATTGCGATGATCGCCGCAATCGCCAAGAAATTTTAGACTTTCTCTGCCAACCTGAATACGTTGGTTCAGAAGCCGTCTACACCCGTCCTGGCTTCATCGATTCCTATAATCGCGGCGATGGCACTGCTCCCCAGATGGACTTGCACTATAACCAGTTTTACGTCAACAAAACCAACTGCCCCGACCACGTTGAAGGGCTGTGGATCCTGACTCAAATGGCACGTTGGGGCATTACCTCCTTCCCCCGCAACTGGATTGAAATTCTGGAGCGAGTTCGCCGAATTGACGTATTTGGTCAGGCTGCTAGAGAACTGGGACTGCAAGATATGGGGCGCGATCGCCATCCCATTTACTTATTCGATGGCACCGTCTTCAACCCTGACGACCCTATCCAATATCTCAAAGACCTGCCAATCAAACGTGAGACTCGCATTGAGGAAATTAGTCTGGATGAGCTAGTGGGGGCTAGGAGCTAAAAGCTGGGTTAGAGCCGTAGGTTGGGTTAAGCCCACGAAACCAACAACCACAAAGGTTTGCGTTTGTTAGGTTCCATACTTCAACCCAGTCTGCGACTTGATAAATTCATATTTCGACCTCAGAACCTAATGCTTTAATCTTCAGACCCCAAATTTCAAGCTTAGAACTCAAAGCTCCGACCTCAGAATCCAAAACTCCGACCTTACAGCTCAAAAGTTTGACTCCCAGACTTCAAGCTTCAAGCTCAAAACTCAAAGCTCCGACGTTAGAACTCGAAGCTTCAAGCTGAGAACCTGAAATCCCAAGCTCAGAACTCGAAACTTCGACCTCAGAACTCGAAACTCTATCCTCAAACTCCAAAACTTCAAATCTTCAATTTCGTCTTTCGTCCTCTATTCTTCGTCCTCCATCCCCCAACGCCATGCAAACCCTTAAACCTACCGACTTCAACGTCAACCCGCCTTTGAACCGCGATCCCTACCTGGTGATCGACAACGTTTCTAAAGCCTATCCCTCACCGGATGGAGCATACGTAGTGCTGGATGGCATTAACCTGACCGTCTATGAAGGTGAATTTATTTGCCTGATTGGACATTCCGGCTGCGGCAAATCCACTTTGTTGGATATGGTATCTGGTTTCCGCAAACCCACCGAAGGCGAAGTCCGCCTCCAGACCAAGCGCATCACCGAACCCGGACCCGATCGCATGGTGGTGTTTCAAAATTACTCACTGCTGCCCTGGATGACTGCCTTCGAGAACATTTACTTAGGCGTGAAATCTGTCTTTCCAGACAAACCAGAGGCAGAAAAGCGGGCGATCGTGCGCGATCACCTGGCACTGGTCGGACTCTCCGACGCAGCCGACAAGAAACCAAAAGAACTCTCTGGCGGCATGAAGCAGCGCGTTTGCATTGCTCGTGCCCTGGCACTACGTCCACAAGTGCTGATTCTAGATGAACCCTTTGGAGCGCTCGACCCCATTACTCGCGAAGAACTACAGGAAGAGCTGCTCAAGATCTGGACAGATCATCGTGTCACCGTGCTGATGATTACCCACGACATTGACGAAGCGCTGTTTTTGGGCGATCGCCTGGTGATGATGACCAATGGCCCCGCTGCCCAAATTGGCGAAATTCTCGACATTCCCTTCCCCCGTCCTCGCAACCGTACCCGCTTGATGGAAGACCCCCACTACTACGACCTACGAAACCACGCACTCGACTTCCTCTACCGTCGATTTGCTCATGATGACGCTTAGGAAAGAATGAGGGATGAGGGATAAAGCAAGGCTTCTGGCTTTTTGGTTCTTACACCCTAGCCCCCAGCCCCTAGCTCCTAGCCCCTCTTGCAAAAGCTACCTTTTAACACCGTGACAGACAGCATCAAAACACTGTGTCCTTACTGTGGCGTAGGGTGTGGGCTCGAAGTCTCACCCCCAGCTCAGCCAGGAAAGCCAGTTAATCGAGATAGTCAGGGAACTCCCATCTGGAAAGTGAAGGGCGATCGCACTCATCCTTCCAGTCAGGGAATGGTCTGTGTGAAAGGCGCAACGATTGCTGAGTCCATCCACAAAGATCGTTTGCTCTACCCGATGCTGCGCGACTCGCTAGACGAACCCTTTCGGCGAGTCAGTTGGGATGAGGCACTCAACACCTTAGTCGAACGCATCCAGACAGTACGCCACACGCATGGAGCAGATGCGCTGTGCATGTATGGCTCTGGTCAATTTGTCACAGAGGATTACTACACCGCTCAAAAGTTATTTAAGGGTTGCTTAGGTACCAACAACTTTGATGCCAACTCACGGCTGTGCATGTCTTCCGCTGTGAGTGGCTACATTCAAAGTCTCGGCTCTGACGGGCCGCCCTGTTGCTATGAAGATTTAGAACTCACCGACTGTGCCTTTCTGATTGGCACCAATGCCGCCGAGTGCCACCCGATCGCCTTTAACCGCCTGCGCAAACATCACAAGCAAAACAACCACGTCAAAATGATTGTGGTTGATCCGCGCTGCACCCCAACGGCGGAAGCGGCCGATTTACATCTGGCAATTCGACCTGGCACTGACATTGACCTGCTGAACGGCATTGCTCATTTACTGCTGCGATGGGGTGATTACGATTCTCTGTTTATTGAGGACTGCACCAAAGATTTCTCAGCTTTTGCTCAAGTGATCCAGCACTACCCACCAGAGGTCGTCGCTCAGCGCTGCGGCATTGAGGTGAAAGCATTGGAAACAGCCGCCCGCTATTGGGGAGATGCTAAGCGGGTTTTGTCGATGTGGTCAATGGGCATGAATCAGTCTAGCGAAGGCACTGCCAAAGTGCGCACACTGATCAACCTGCACCTGATGACCGGACAAATTGGCACGCCTGGTGCGGGGCCATTCTCCTTAACCGGACAACCCAACGCGATGGGTGGACGCGAAGTGGGTGGACTTTCGCATCTGTTACCGGGTTATCGTTCCGTCAAAAATCCGCAGCATCGAGCCGAGGTTGAGCAGTTCTGGGGATTGTCCCCCGGACAAATTGCTGCCCAACCCGGACGCACCGTCTGGGATATGATCACGGGCTTGGAAAGCGGCGAGGTTCATTTCCTGTGGATTGCTGCAACTAACCCGGTGGTCAGCTTGCCCGACTTAGAGCGGGTAAAAGCAGCTTTGCGGCGATCGCCCTTCACCGTCTACCAGGAAGCCTACTCCCCGACTGAGACAACTGCCTACGCCCACTTGCTGCTGCCTGCCACTCAGTGGAGCGAAAAATCGGGCACCATGACTAACTCCGAACGCCGCGTCACTCTATGCCCTGCTTTTCAACGTCCTCGGGGTGAAGCCAGAGAAGACTGGGCTGTTTTTGCCGAAGTGGGTCGCCGTCTCGGATTCGCGGCTCAATTCCCTTTTACCAGTTCCGCCGAAGTTCACGCAGAATTTGTCCAACTGACGCGCGATCGCCCCTGCGACATGACTGGCATTAGCCACGAACGATTGAGACAAGAAGGACCGCTCCAGTGGCCCTGCCCAGCCATAGAGCGTAATACTGCCAACCCGCCAGCTCCTAACCCCCAGCCCTCAGCCCCTATCCCCTCCAAACGCCTTTACACCGACCTGCGCTTTCCCACTGCTGACGGACGCGCTCGATTTGGGGCATACCACTCCAAAGGATTGGCAGAACCACCGGATGCCCAGTATCCTTACGTGCTGACAACGGGCCGACTCTATGGACACTGGCATACGCTGACCCGGACCGGACGCACTGACAAAACTCAGCAAATGCATCCCAACCCATTTTTGGAAATTCATCCGCGTGACGCCAAAGCGTTGGGCGTAAAAGAAGGGGATTGGTTAGAGGTGCGATCGCGCCGAGGTACAGCTCGCTTTCCTGCCAAAGTCACGCAAGCGATCGCCCCCAATACCGTTTTCGTGCCCATGCACTGGGGTGAACTGTGGGCAGAACAGGCTGAAGCAAATGCCTTGACTCATCCTGAAGCGTGTCCTGACTCCTTGCAGCCCGAACTGAAAGCTTGTGCTGTTCAACTGGTACCAATTGCCGCAGATTTTGGAGCGCTACGAGCGGTTCCAACGGCGATCGCTCAATAGTCTGCATTAAGTCACTCCGGCGGCAGTGGCTACTCTTTTTCGCTGAATGCCCCCCAAAGGCTTGTTTCACCTGCGATTGCTGAAGTCTGCGCTGCTGTATCAGCCGATAAGGAGCTATAAACAATCGGCATAACCCCAACCACAAAAGATCCTAAAGCAATTAACAGCACTAAGAGGATGGAATTGTGGTGCTGCTCAGGTTTACTCCAGTGAATCCGATCCTGTGTATTCATTTAAAACTCTTCAGATGACTGAATGGCTAAATATTCTCATCTACTAGATTACCTAAAATTCTGTAGCTTTGGATACAGAAATATCTTGATTTCTGGATATTCCACCTTTCTACTCTAGAGTTTTAGCCGTTAATTTTCGCTTTTATTTAAGGAGGGGAAATCTACTGTGGCTGGATTATGGTCTTTCAGCGGACGACACCGCATCTTACACTTAACCTGGTTTGCCTTTTTTCTAACGTTTGTAGTCTGGTTTAACTTTGCTCCTCTGGCTACCGCAGTGCAGGCAGATTTAGGACTAACTGAAGCACAGCTTAGAACATTGGCTATTTGTAATGTGGCACTCACTGTTCCAGCCCGAATCATTATAGGAATGTTGTTAGACCGCTATGGCCCACGGTTAACTTATTCCTGTTTGCTGATCTATACAGCGATTCCCTGCTTTGCCTTTGCGCTAGCTCAAAACTTTGGGCAATTGGTGATCAGCCGTTTAGCTCTAAGCATTGTTGGCTGCGGATTTGTGATTGGCATTCGCATGGTCGCCGAGTGGTTTTCAACTAAAGAGATTGGTCTAGCAGAAGGCATCTATGGCGGCTGGGGAAATTTTGGTTCGGCCGGAGCTGCCTTCACCGTTCCGACGATCGCGATGGCTGGGTCTTTTTTGGCTGCAGGGCAGGTCAACTGGCGATTGGCGATCGCCCTAACAGGCATTGTTTCTGCCATCTATGGCGTGATTTACTACCTCAACGTTTCCGACACGCCACCCGGCAAAGTATATGAACGTCCAGCCAGCAGTGCCGGAATGGAAGTCACTTCCCAAAAGTCTTTCTGGGCGTTGCTCGCGATGAACATTCCCCTGGTTGGAATCCTGGGAGTAATTGCCTGGCGTTTAACCAAAGTTGGTTTTCTCAGCCAAACTGGGCTTTACATCACCTGGCTGCTTTTGGTGGTGCTGTATTTGTTTCAGGCTTACAACATCTGGCGAGCAAATAAGCCGCTGATGACTGGGCAAAAGCGTTACCCAGCCGAAGAACGCTACAAGTTTTCTCAGGTGTCTGTGTTGGAGATTGGCTATCTTGCCTGTTTTGGCTCAGAGTTAGCAATTGTATCGATGCTGCCTGCATTCTTTGAGCGGACGTTTAGCCTGAGTGCAGCTTTAGCGGGTGGAATCGCGGCTAGCTACTCCTTTATGAATCTGATTGCTCGTCCGGGTGGCGGTTTGATTTCTGACAAGATTGGCAGTCGCAAATGGACAATGACCGTTGTGACGGCACTTATGGGTTTGGGTTACTTGCTCATGAGTGGCGCAAACGGAGACTGGAGTTTGATGTTTGCGATCGGGGTAGCAATGGCGGCCGGATTCTTTGTCATGGCTTCTGAGGGGGCAACGTTTGCGATTGTGCCGCTGATCAAGCGTCGAGTAACGGGGCAAATTGCTGGCAATGTAGGTGCTTACGGAAATGTAGGGGCGGTTGCTTTTCTCACAATTTACAGCTTGCTACCAGCAGGGGAAGTAGGCGATCGCATCTTCTTTCAAATGCTGGGAGTTGTGGCTTTGATTTCAGCTAGCCTCTGTGCATTTTGCCTTCGAGAACCTGTCGGTTCCCATGAGGACGAGTCAGAGGGGATCGCACACAGCGGGGTAGCGGCACAAGTTTACGGTCAGGGGCAAATTGACCCTTAACCCATTCCCGTTCACCGAAATTTCTAAAGTTGTCTGGATAGTTTACGTCTGTAGCTACCATCCGCTATGCTTGGGCGTGGATTGCTGAGCCATCGGGGAGCAGACGAGATGAGGCGGTTGAAAAGGCTGTTCAAACAGGCTAAGGACGCAGGCAGCAATGAAAACTTCTTGACTTCTTTGCATCGACTAGAGGGGTTTGTTGCCAAGGTTTTATCTGTGGCAATGGTGGTTGTGATTCTAGTTTCACTCTTTGACCTAGCTCTATTTCTATCTGAAGAGCTATTTTCTGAACCTTACGGATTTTTTACAACCTCTCTCATTGAAATCTTTGGGCTGTTCCTAAATATTCTGATCGCTCTAGAAATCCTGGAAAACATTACTGCTTATTTAAGAAAGCACGTCGTCCAAGTAGAGCTTGTAGTTGCTACATCGCTGGTCGCCGTTGCCCGCAAAATTATCATTCTTGATCTGGATAAAACCACAGGACTGCAATTGATCGGTTTGGCAGTCTCCGTGTTTGCCCTTTCCGTCAGCTATTGGATTATCCGCCACACCACCCGTCCGTCAGCTTAAGAACCCAAAAGCCAACAGGCGCGCAGTTGCCTACACGCCTGTCTTAGATTGATATCTAGTATTTGTTAGCTAGCGAGGTACTCGCGGATGTCGGCTCTGCGTTTGCGGAGCTTGGTTAGCGCTTCCCGCTCAATTTGGCGTACCCGCTCACGGCTGATGTTAAGACGATCGCCAATCTTGGCCAACGTCAACGCTTGTCCGTCTTCCAAGCCAAACCGTAGAGACAACACCTCTCGCTGCTGCGGGGTCAGATCAGCCATGAGTTGCTCTAACTCAGTCTTGAGCGAAGACTGCATGGCAAAGTCTTCGGGGGAAGGTCCAGTATCTTCTAGTAGCTCACCCAGTTCCGTGTCTTGGTTATCGCCAACTCGCAGGTCCAGAGACAAAGGTTGTCTTGCCCGCTCCAGATATTCGCGCACTTGCTTGGAAGTCAGATCTAGCTCTTGGGCAAGTTCTGCCGCAGTTGCAGCCCGTCCCAACTGCTGAGCCAGTTGACGCTGGGCTTTCTTAATCTTGTTTAGCTTTTCAGTGATGTGGATGGGAAGGCGAATTGTGCGACCTTTCTCTGCGATCGCCCGTGTAATTGCCTGACGAATCCACCAATAGGCATAGGTTGAAAAGCGATAGCCTTTCGTCGGGTCAAACTTTTCGACGCCGCGCTGCATGCCAATCGTGCCTTCCTGGATCAAATCCAACAAGTCTACGTTGCGCTTGATGTATTTCTTGGCAACCGAGACAACCAAACGCAGGTTTGCCTCGACCATCTTGCGCTTAGCAATTTCTCCGTCGGCGATTGTTTGCTGCAACTCATCTACCGACACCCCAGCGTGCTCTGCCCACTCCATATCACTAGGTTCACAGCCAAGGCGATCGACAAGTGCCTCCCTGGTTTCCTGAAGGGCTGTAGAGCGCTGTACCTGCTTACCATAGAGAATTTCCTGCTCATGGGTCAGGAGAGGTACACGACCAATCTCTCGCAAGTAAGCACGAACTAAATCTGTGGAAGTTTGAGCAGTTTTCATATCACTGAATGTCAGATGGCAGGGATAAAAAGGGAATCTAATTAACGTAGCAAGTACGCAAAATTCGAAAGCGGCTCAAATAAATCGAGTTAAGACCGGATTAAATTTAAACCCGACCTAGAATAGCCGAACTGGAGTACAGCTTACAGCTCGATTCCAAACCTAAAGACTATGTTTAATCAACACTTAGGGTTCTAAGGAAGTTTGAGATACCTCGGGTAGGAAAGATTAGGCTTTCCATACCTGAACATTGTCTGGTAGATCCTTGAGTACTCCCTTTAACTATTCCTAGACCTATTTTGGGGCTAGCAATGTTCCGGTCGCCTCACGTTCCTCTCACTCCTTAAGTGTGTGAATATATTAAAAACTGTAACATTTATGAAAGGATTTCGTATACCTCTCTAGTACTAGAGTTTGTCCCTCGTGCACCGAACTCATAGCTCTAGCGTACCCAGTAAACCCGCTTCTGAATGCATCCTGGGGAACAAATTTCAGCAAATTTTAGGTTTGCGTAACACCTCCCTGACAGCAGGAATTTTTAATTTTCTTAACGTTTAATGAGTAAATACTCTTATGAAAGCCGAATCTCAGCACAGCAGCTTAGTCTGAAGCTAAGGCAGGACAGCAACCCCTAGAAAATAGTGTTAAGAGAAACGACTTTTGAACTAAGTTGAGTACACAATACCCTGCATGAAGATGTAGACACGGAGAGTCTGTCGAGCATGAAGCCAATTCGTACATTCAATGTCTCCCCCTCCCTGCCTAAGCGGCTAGAACCGCTCCGCAAGTTAGCTTACAACCTACATTGGGACTGGAACTTCGACACAACAGATCTATTTCGTCGCCTAGACCGCGACCTGTGGGAGTCGAGTCGCTATAACCCAGTGCTAATGTTAGGCACGATTAGCCAGGAGCGCCTGAGAGAAGTGGCTGAAGACGAGGGCTTTTTGGCTCAGATGGATCGTGCTGCACAACAGCTAGAAGGTTATCTTACAGAGCGCACCTGGTATCGCAAACACCGCGATCGCAAACTTACCAGCGAAAAACCCAAAGAAATCCCTGCTTCCCCCTCCACCCCGCCTTCCTCTAAAGATTGCTATGCCTACTTCTCAGCCGAATTTGGACTAACTTCCTGCTTGCCGATCTACTCTGGCGGTTTGGGAGTGTTGGCGGGAGACCATTTAAAGTCTGCTAGTGATTTAGGACTGCCACTGGTCGGGGTTGGCTTGCTCTACCAAGAGGGCTACTTTGCTCAGTACTTAAATGCTGATGGCTGGCAGCAAGAGCGCTATCCTATCAACGACTTTTACAACATGCCACTGCATCTGGAGCGCAATCCAGATGGCTCAGAACTGAGGATTAGCGTAGACTACCCAGGGCGTGAGGTGTTTGCCAGGGTATGGCGTGTCCAGATCGGTACTGTGCCGCTGTATTTACTAGACACCAACATTGAGCCAAACAATCAGTACGACCAGGACATCACCGATCAGCTCTATGGGGGCGACATTGATGTCCGGATTCACCAGGAAATCATGCTGGGAATTGGCGGCGTGCGAATGTTGAAGGCGCTGGGGCTACATCCTACGGCTTACCACATGAATGAAGGACATTCTGCGTTTCTAGCATTAGAGCGGATTCGCATGATGATCCAGGAGAGTGGGTTGACCTTTGCAGAGGCAAAACAAGTTGCCCAGTCGAGCCAGGTGTTTACCACTCATACACCCGTTCCGGCTGGGATTGATTTGTTTCCCCCAGAAAAGATTACCTATTATTTAGGACGCTATGCCAACACGTTTGGCTTGTCTAAAGAAGAGTTTTTGTCGCTCGGACGGGAAAACTCCGGAGATTTGGCAGCCCCGTTCAGTATGGCGATTCTGGCGCTTAAGATGGCTTCTTTTGTGAATGGGGTAAGCCGTTTGCACGGAGCCGTTTCTCGTTCTATGTTCCAGAATTTGTGGCCAAATTTGCCCGTGATAGAGGTGCCGATTACGTCCATCACAAATGGAGTTCATGCGCGTAGCTGTGTGGCGAAGCCTACCCAGGAACTCTATGACCGTTATCTTGGCCCAAGCTGGTCACAAGCAACTACGGACAGTCCACTGTGGGAGCGAGTTAACTCAATTCCTGATGAGGAGTTGTGGCGCAACCATGAACGGCAGCGATCGGAACTGGTGGTGTTTGTACGGGACCGACTGCAAAGGAGTTTGCGCGATCGCGGTGCATCTGTCACTGAAATTGCGGAAGCGCAGGAGGTTTTAGATCCTTCAGTGCTAACGATCGGTTTTGCCCGTCGCTTTGCGACCTACAAACGAGCCACTCTGTTTTTGCGTGACCTGGAGCGAATTAAGCAGATTTTGCATGATTCTTCTCAGGCTGGCGGCAAGCGTCGGGTTCAGTTCGTTATAGCGGGTAAGGCTCATCCAAAGGATATTCCTGGAAAGGAACTGATTCGTCAGATCATTCACTTTACGCGAGATGAAGCGCTGAGCCGCTCCGTTGTATTCATTCCAAACTATGATATCCACGTATCTCGGTTGATGGTAGCGGGTTGTGATATCTGGCTGAATACACCGCGCCGTCCCCGTGAAGCGTCTGGAACCAGCGGTATGAAGGCAGCAATGAACGGACTGCCTAATCTGAGCGTGCTGGACGGTTGGTGGGATGAAGCAGACTATGTTCGCACGGGTTGGCCGATTGGTCATGGTGAAGACTACGACGATCTGGAATATCAGGACGAGGTTGAGGCAAATGCACTGTATGACCTGATTGAGCAGGAAGTTGTGCCGCTGTTTTACACCCGCGATGATGAGGATCTGCCGAGGGGGTGGGTGTCTAAGATGAAGGATGCGATTCGGCTGAATTGCCCTTTGTTTAACACAGCTCGTATGGTGGGTGAATATGCGCTGCGGGGGTATTTCCCAGCAAGCGATCGCTACTTCAACATGATTCAAGATCAATACAGTCCAGCGAAGTTACTAGCACACTGGCAAACGCACCTATTTGACCACTGGTATGACATCAGAATTGAAGACATCAAAATCTCGGAGCCTGCTGAGATCAAGGTAAATCAGGAGATTGCGGTGAAGGCCAAAATCAGTCTAGGAGCTTTGACTGATGAGGATGTCCGGGTAGAGCTGTACCAGGGTTCGGTGAGCGCAACAGGAGAAATTACTAATGGTGTCCCGGTGACAATGGTTTACCAGGGTCAGGACAGCCAGGGTAACAGCCTCTATACCGTCAACATCAGCTATACCAACAGTGGCTTACAAGGTTTGTCACTGCGAGTGCTGCCTAGCCATGATTATCTCAGCAGCCCTTATGAACCTGGTTTGGTGTTGTGGGCTGAACCTGAGAAGGTGTCGATCAATTTGCAATCTAACGGAAATGGTCATGTGCTGGAGCCAGAAGCCGTTATGACTGAAGCAGTGACCCACTAGACCGAATTTGTAACTGCTTACTTAAGGTAGGGGCGAATCGCGATTTGCTCCTACCTTTTTAAATGGGTCGGGTACGGTTAAACGGGTCAGGTACGACGATGTAGCCTGTGGTGCGATCGCCTAACACCAAATTTCGCTCTATTCCCCAATACCACCAGTGGGCTGCAACATAGGCACAGATTAAGCTGTCTAATTTATCTTCGAGTTCCTTTAAGTCTCTGCCAGTTTGGGGAACTTTGGGTAATGAGTTGTTCCCTTGGAGTGTAGATAAATTCAGCGCAGGTTCCAGGGTCGGTAGAATGTCGAGGATATATTGACGCAGCTTGAGTAATTCTACTCGTCGCTCTGCCAGCTCGCCTTTTTTGTATTTCAGAATGCGTTCTAGCTTAAAGAGATGCACCATTGCCGGATGGGGAAATACTTCTATTTGATAGCGTCCGGGCTGCTGGGCAATCAGGGTTGGAGCATGGCAAAAACCGCGTGCTTCCAAGCTTAAGCCTAACTCCAGTGTCCGTGTAGCGAAAGGACTGCCTAGATTGGCGGGATAGCAGCCTGCGTGATAGCGACCAAAATATTTGTGGGCAAGCCGATCAGGTAGTCTCATGCCGCTATCGTTGGGAATTAGGGTGGGAGCATCAACGGCAATGAGTGCGGGCTCTTGAGCTGAAACCTGAGCATCAACCCAGGACAACACTGCTTCAACTTCATCTAAACGAGTTAGGTCTAGCAAATGTAGGATTTTATTCTGCAAAGTTAGACAGCATAGTCCGCTGGGCTGCGATCGCCAACCAAAGTCAATTCCCAAAAATTTCATCCTGGACGCTACTCTTCAGATAGATACTTCATCGGTCGATAAAGTGGTAGGCTCCTGCAAAAATCATCCCATGTAAATGAGGGAGAAACTGTTGTGGCATTCCCCATCAGACTGATTATCGCACTGCTGTTTGCTCTGTTTGGTTTCATTGGCTATTGCAGCAGCGCTGTAGAAAATCCGATTACAGGAGAGAGTCAGCGAGTCTCACTTTCACCACAGCAAGAGATTACATTGGGACAGCAGGCAATCCAGGAAATTGGGGCTCAGCATGGGGGGCTGTTTCCGGATGAAGCCCTGCAACAATACATTGATCGGGTCGGAGAGCGAGTCGTACAGCAGTCTGCGGCAGCTCAAGCGCCCTATCCGTTTGAGTTTTATTTGCTGAGCGATCCACAAACTGTAAACGCCTTTGCGCTGCCCGGTGGCCCGGTTTTTATTACAGCGGCGTTGCTCAGTCAGCTTTCCTCAGAAGCTCAATTGGCTGGAGTGTTGGGGCATGAGGTAGGGCATGTGGTAGGGCGACACGCGGCAGAGCAGTTAGCAAAGCAACAGTTAGGACAGTCTTTGGCAACAGCGGTGGGGGTTGCGGCTAGCGATGGTCAGGATGGCGGTCGGCAGGCAGCGGTAATCGCTCAGGCTGTAAATCAGGTAGTCAATTTACAGTATGGGCGGGAAGATGAGTTGGAAAGCGATCGCCTTGGTTTTCGCTTTATGACCGAAGCTGGATATGACCCCACAGGCATTGTGGAGCTGATGGAAGTGTTGGGTCGAGCAGGCGGAGGCGGTGGATCGCCAGAGTTTTTTAGCACCCATCCAAACCCCAGCAACCGAATTGAACGATTAGAGGCACTGGTTGCAGAAACTTATCCAAACGGGATTCCGGCTGAACTCACGTCTGGACAAGAGGAGTTTTCTAGCAATGTGCGAACTCGCCTGTCTAGCGGTGGATAGGACGACCCAAAATAACAACAAATTTAGAATGAACTCCTTTCTTACACCTGAGTAAACGAGTTTCTGTCCCTAGACTCAGGTAATCCGGGAAATAACCTTTAACACTGGCAGGAAGATGTAAGTAAACATGGGTGAAATATGACAACTTCTAGCGATCGCAGTGACCAAATTCGCAAGTTGCGCGACATGGTTAAAGACATTGATTATGGTATGTTAACCACGATTGATACAGATGGCAGTCTGCATAGCCGTCCAATGGCAGTTAATAAGCAGATTGAGTTTGACGGTGATCTGTGGTTTTTTACTTATGCAGATTCTCATAAAGTGCTTGAAGTGCAGCAACACCAGCAGGTGAATGTGAGTTTCTCGGCACCTGATAGACAACAGTATGTTTCGATGTCAGGCGTAGCTGAACTAGTGCGCGATCGCAAACGACTAGAGCTAATGTGGCAGCCTGACCTGAAAGCCTGGTTTCCCAAAGGACTAGAGGAACCGGGAATTGCTTTAATAAAGGTAAATGTAAACAAGGCAGAATATTGGGATGCTCCTGCTGGATGGGTTGCAAAAACCATTGGTCTGGCAAAGTCGCTCACCACAGGTGAAAGGGCAAATCCGGCTGATAATGTCAAGCTTGATTTGAAGTAAGCAGGTGGTTGTTCTGGCGTAAGAGTAAGAGGGTGAGGGTGAGAGGGTAGAGGAGTAGCTGTTTTGCTTTGGTTGTGACGGCGTGGCGATCGCCTCTCGCTTAAGCAATTCGACTACCCTCTCCATTATTTCGTTCAGCCTGAGTCACAATAGGGGAATGCCTCTTACCTGGTGTGACAGACTGTTATGAACTCAGTTACCCCCATCCTTTCATCGAATTCGACTCAACCCCAAACTCTCGATCACTTCGCTATCACCTTTGCACCCCTTTCCCTGGAAGAAGTGTATGCGCGGGCAGACGATTCGGCAAATGGGGCGATCGTCGTGATGAGCGGCATGGTGCGGAATCAGACAGATGGGCAACCTGTCATAGCCCTGGAATATCAGGCTTATGAGCCAATGGCAATTCAAGTATTCAAACAGATTGCCGCAGAGATTCGTCAAACCTGGACAGATGTCACGCGAGTTGTGATTCACCATCGCACGGGTAAGCTGACCGTTGGTGAGATTAGTGTGTTGGTTGCAGTCGGTTGTCCACACCGTTCAGAAGCGTTTGCTGCATGCAAATATGCGATCGACACCCTAAAGCATAATGCTCCTATTTGGAAAAAAGAACATTGGGCAGATGGCTCTACTAGTTGGGTCAGTATTGGAGCTTGTGAACAGTCGCCAGAAAGTTGCTAACTTTTTTGAACTATGGTTGCGATCGCCATAGTTGGTAATAGTTCTGTGCATTCAGAAGCTAATGCTTTGCGTTCTATGGTACGAGAGTCAGGGTTCCTGCACAGGTAGCAGAGGCTCAATCATAGACAGTAGCTGAGGAATATCATCCTGAATTACACCCCAAATTTCATCCACTTCGACGCGATCGTACTGATGAGTAAGAATGTCTCGCATTCCGGCAATTTCTCGCCACGGGACTTCTGGATGCTGGTTACGGAAATCAGTGGATAATCGCTTGACGGCTTCTCCGATGACAACTATTTGATAGAGAATAGCGGATTGTTTTTCTAGATTTGCTGCCAATCCCGTCTTCTCTAATCCCTGAGCAAATCCCAGGATAAGCTGAGCAGCTCTAGAAATATCCACCAACGAGGTGCTATCTCGCGACATAAATTACCTGAGCCGTTCCCAAGATTTCATCGCGCCGAATCCAGTTATGACTTGTTTCAACGGCAGATTTGCTAACCAGGTCTACTTCACGCCCCAGCAGGTCTTCCAACTCATACTTCATTTTTGCTAACGTCATTAACCCACGTTTCGCATCTGGTCCAAAGGTAATCAGGATATCAATATCACTGTCAGAGCGGAAATCGTCTCGGAGGACAGACCCAAATAGGGCTAACTCACTAACCTTCCAGCGTTGGCAGAACTCAGCGAGCTTATCTTCAGGAAGTTGAACGTTGAGCGTGAGCATAATTTAGCCTCCCAGGTTAGCAGGCGGTTCAGCCATTCTGCCTTTATTCTATGCCTTGACCAGACCTGCCAAAACAAGAAGCTATAACAGAGTCAGCAGAAAACATGGTAGGAGAATATGGCGCGAGACGAAGCCTATCAGGAAGCAGAACGGCGAATTGAAACAGCTCGCCAGGAGAGAGCTACAGAATTCGAACTCAATAGAATGGGATTGACAGAATTGCCAGAGGAGATCAAGTTCCCGCAATTGGGTGGGGGAACTTGATCTCCTTGAAGAAGAACATTGAAAAGATGAATCTTTTGGTTGGATGAGTACTGGTGCTTACGAATAATCCTCACAAGCTTGCTGAGATTTCTGCAACCAGTTTGAGAGTAATATATGCTCACCGCTGCTTGTCCGGGCAAGTAACTTTCAGGCGAGCTACCTATCGATTGGAGCGTGTTCCGTAAACTATGATTAGTGGCATCTTCGAGAATTGCATTGGTTCCGAGCAAACCCAGTCTGCGCTTCAGTATTGGGCTGAGTTAGGATATCGAGAAGTCCAAAGAGGACATTTGCCAGCGGAAACTGCTCACACGCTCTATGGACATGCCTCTAACCTGACATCGATTCGCCTGCAAAACGGCAACTCAGCCGATCATGGTTTGGTCCGTGTCATGGTTTGGGAGCAGCCTCGCAACGCAGGTCTACAAAAATCTCATCCGTTCGTGATTGGCAGCCGCTGGTTTGCTTCTTTAGTACAAGATATCTATGCTGTTGCCGATGCCTTTAACGACGACAACGCTAATGGCGGAGATTGGATTGTCACTGAACCGATTCGAGGGATCGAATTTATCGGTCAACCAGGCACCAACTTCTACCAGCGGTTTACGGGTGTGCGCGAGTTCTTTGTGATTGGCTCAGAAACGCGACAAGCTTTCTTTCAACGCTACAACTATACTCGTCCGGGTTATGGCGTGATTGACCCGACTTCTCCCCTGGGTGTCAGTGAGGGAACTCACTCCAGTATCGTTACAGCTGATCATGACACCGTTGCATTCTACACAGATGTTTTTGGATTAGTTCCTGCTAACAATACCCGAAAGCGATCGGGCTATCAAAATTCTGCAACTCGACAAATTTTAATGTTAGAAGAAGGGAATGAATTTCTTCTATCTTCATTCTCGTCACCCAAAACGGATGTAGGTGTATTGCAGATTTACACGCCACTATATTCAACTCCTAATAAGCTTGAGTTTGCTCAACCTGGAGCATTAGGGGTATCTCTTTTTACCTATCAGGTTGAAGATGTTCAAGCGTTTCGCGATCGCGTCAGTCGCAGCAATGCCCGATCAGTAACACCAATTTTATCGAATGAGTTTAATGAACCCTCATTTGGTTTAGTGGCACCTGACGAAATGACCTGGATCATTGTTGGACACGAAGCATGATAACTCTAGCCCTATCATGATGGGGTGATAGTTTAAAGCGCGTTCTAGTTATGACGACAGAAGCCAATACATTAGCGGTTGCTCGGCAAGCCTTTGCCCACTTTGAGCATGGACTTGCGACCGGAGACTGGCAAGCGTTCTTCGATATGCTCACTGACGATTTTTCGTTCTGGTTTCCGCTGGGTCAGTTCCAGGGCTTAAACGTCGGAAAAGAACGCGCGATCGCATTTTTCCACTATGTTTCCGAAGTCTATAGTGAAGGGTTAACCTTGACGCTCGATCGGGCAACTAGCAACGAAACAACGGCTGTTTTTGAGTTTCGTGATGAAGGACTCATGCGGGGAAAACCTTACAAAAATCGAGTCGCTGTTTCGTTTGATGTCCGTGACGACAAAATTTGTGGATACCGAGAGTACTTGGGCAGCGATGGTCAATCGAACTGATTGGACTGAGTTTAGCTGTCATCCCAAGTTAAACCTCCTCTGATTGTGGCAAAGGAAACATCTCTCCCGCTAAATAAGCATCAAAGTACTTCTGAAAATATAGCCAAGAGGTGCTGTCTTCTGTATCTAAGTAAGATGGGGGCGCATTTTTGTAGAGGGGGACGCGAGTATTAATTTCATCCTTTAGCAGTTGTGGTAATTCATCGAAACCATTGACTTTGCCACCATAAGCACTGTAGATGAGTTGACCTGGGCGATCGCCCATTTTCATCCAGGGAACCCACGGACCTATCCGATCCCAGTAAAGCTGTAGTTTAGAAACCGAGAGAATTTCAGGGTTCAATAGGTCTTCAGTTGGAACCGTTAACTTAAATAACTCGGCTGCCTGATAGGTTGGGTTGGGGCTGTAATCAGCAAATTTTGGCTCTGTAGCGAGAGGATTGGGGTAAGCCATAAATATATCAAACACGAAGGTTGTACTATCTCCGTGTGTGCGTGCCGGAAATTTGCCCTTAAAGTGACCCTGCACTGGATTGTTGGCAACATGCATTACGGTCAGTAATTCTCCCGTCCAGGGATTTTCCCACTGTCGCAAAATTTCACCCGTTTCTGGGTGAAGGTAGTACGTCAATTCCCGAGAGGTGAAATCCCAACTCCCCTCTTCCGTGAGAATGCATCTGCTGACACTCACGCCTACCATCTTAAAGAGGCGATTTCTCTTTTCACCGGGAACCAACGCGTAGATTGCTCCTGACCAAATTAAGAAGGTTGATTGGTTTGAATCGAGGGATGAGCGCGTCTTGACCCAATACTGAGCGTCGAAGTCTTGAATTTCAGTCGCCATCTACAGATTCCTCGATATTCCACTAAATTCTCTCACCATGATCATAACCGGAGGCTTTTTGTGAGCAGCAACGCGAGGCTATGCTTCTTACAAAATTTCATTCATTCGTTCTTTGAAAATATATTCATCACTTCAATTCGGCGATCGCGTTAAAGTATCAACTTAGGGAGTGGACAGAAAGCAGTGGACGGAAAGCAAAGGATAACGGAACTCTGATTTCTAGTAAGTTCATCAGTTTGCTTGATATAAAGCATTCATATAGCATGGAGTCTTATACTTTGCCGGAAAAACGAACGTCAGCAAACGGTTCTACAGTTGGGTCAGTATTGGTGCCTGTGAGCAACTTGGAGAAAATCGCTAATGCAAGCTCAGCCCCCTCGTTCCTCCTCTTCTAATCGACCCCGATTCTTTAATGAACGGAGAGGTGTTCCTGGAGACGTTCACTTTCACCCTGATGCACCTCCGCCCAAAATTACCCTGATTGACTACAGTCGATCGGAAGTCAAGAAAGTTGACATCAACAAACCTGAAGAGTGTATTCCCTATTTAGACAGTGAATCAGTTTCCTGGGTTGATGTGAGTGGGCTGGGGGATGAACAGACTTGGCAACAAATCAAGCAAGTGTTCAACCTGCATCCGTTGGCACTGGAAGACATTATCCATGTTCCTCAACGTCCTCATATGCAGGAATACGAGGAACAACTGGTTTTGATCGCGCGGATGGTCTCGCTGCGGGAAGACGGCCGCAGCGTTATGACGGAACAAATTAGCCTGGTGTTGGGCAAACATTATCTGCTCACGGTTCAAGAGGAACCTTACTATGATTGCCTGGGATTCGTTCGAGAACAGATTCAATTGGGGCGATCGCTCATTCGTAAGGCAGGGGCGGATTATCTGTTGTACACCTTAATCGATGCCATCATTGATGGCTTTTATCCAATCCTAGAAATGTATGGAGAATTGATTGAGGACTTGGAAGCCGAAGTTGTATCTGTTCCAACACCCCACACCCTGGAAGAAATTTATCAAATTAAGCGAGAACTCCTGGAGCTTCGACGTGCTATTTGGCCGCAACGAGATGCGATCAATGCACTCATCCGTGACAGTAGTGATTTAATCAGCCAGGATGTGCGGACGTTTCTGAGGGACTGCTATGACCATGCCGTTCAAGTTTTAGATATTGTTGAAACTTACCGAGAACTTGCCGCAAGCTTAACGGATGTGTACTTATCCTCTGTTAGTAATCGCATGAACGAGGTGATGAAGCTTCTGACTATCATCTCCAGTATCTTTATTCCTTTAACGTTCATTGCCGGGATCTATGGCATGAACTTTAATACTGAAACTTCTCCCTTTAATATGCCTGAACTCAACTGGTACTGGGGATATGTTGCGACGCTAGCCGTAATGGCAGTTATTGCAGTTGGTATGATTATTTTCTTTTGGCGCAAGGGTTGGTTTGAGAACTTTACAGGGATTAGGAATGATCGGCGATCCTCGCCAAAACGGAAGAGAAAATGGCTGAAATGAATCCTTTGCGGCGATCGCCAGCCTACTGTCCACTCAGCTCATCAAATTGTTGAAATTGGGCACGCAGAGACTGTACTGCATCAATTTCATCCTCTTTTGCCTGCTCCAAAAACCGATAGAGCCAATTTTTGGGAACCTGGGGAAAGGTCGGGCTAGCGTCAACCTCTACGTAAACCCCTTCCTGAAGTTGATAAATGTGCCACACTTTCCCATTAAATCGCCAGAACTCAGGAATGCCGATGTTCGCATAAAACCGATTCTTTTGAATATCAGTGTGGGTAATGTCTACCTCAACGACCAAATCAGGAGGTGGATCTTGAGTAAAATCAACATTACGCCCTTTAACCAGGGGTTGATTTTGGATGTAGTAAGCGTTGCCGGGTTCTGCTCCCTTATTCAAACCCGGATAGTTCACTGTGGTTGAACCCATTGTCTTGATCCGCATTCCAAATAGCTCTACTAACGTTCGGATGAAATATTCAATTAGAGAGCGGTAGAATTCATGATCCTCTAATGGCATCGTTATTTCCAACACACCAGCATCATAAGTCAGGCGAGAACTCCGAGAATGGGGCAACGCATCCAAAATTTGCAGGTATGCTTCCCAGCAGACATCTCGAATGACTACCCGCCGCTCTCCAATGAGGGGAGGTTGAAGTTCAGCTTTAGGTTCTGGAGCTGCGATCGCCACAAAAGATCTCCTAATGAAATCAACCCTGTTGTTACTTGCCAGTGCTTCTATTCTACGATTCTCTTCAGGGTGTCAGAATCAGCAAAATTTCCAAATGCTGAGTCATCGTCAAAGCACTGTTTTCCCACTTTAAAGTTCGACCTTTGGAGAATGGCGATCGCCAACTTGCATCCTTACCTCTTTCTAAGGGCTATCGGGAATTTCCATTGTGCCTTCACTCACCAGGATAGAGGAGCCACCAACGCGGATGGCTTGGATTTCACCATTCTTCAGGTCAGCTTCGACTTGCAGCAAGCTGGGGCGACCCATTTCAACGCCTTGTTCAATCGACCAGCGCAATGTGCCATCAGTAAGGCTGTTGCGGTTACACAAATAACCTGCGATCGCCGTAGCGGCTGCGCCTGTCGCCGGGTCTTCGTCAATGTTCATTGTGGGGGCAAACATTCGTGCCCACAGATGAGACGGATCTTGAGGGTCGTAGGCAAACACATAAAGGTCGGGTGCCCAGGCAGAAGCAAGGCACTGCTGCCACTCCTGGCGGTTTAGTTGAATGCGGCTGAGAGCGGCGCGATCGCTCAACGGCACAAACAAAAATGGTACACCACAGGAGATTGCTTGGGGTTTGTCTTCTCCATTAAGCAAATCGGCAGGGTCCAGAGAGAGAACAGCCGCTAGCTTTTCTACAGAAGGAAGATCTGATCTGAATTCGGGCAGTTTGGCGGCGGTCAAGGCCGCAAACGTGGGCTTGCCGGACTCTACTCGAATATCTACTGAGACGGGACCGACTCCTTCTTCAAACACTACTGTTGTATCTTTGGGAGCGGTGATTTCTCCCAGTGTAGCGAGAACATAGGCGGTGCCAACGGTGGGATGTCCGGCAAAGGGTAACTCCCTTGCAGGGGTAAAAATGCGAAGCTGACGATCGCTCCCTGGTTGTTGGGGAGGAAATACAAAAACGGTTTCTGAGAGGTTAAGTTCTTTAGCAACCCGCTGCATTTGCTCAGTGGATAATCCTCGAGCGTCTGGAAACACGGCTAGCGGGTTGCCGCCAAAAATCTGATCAGTGAACACATCAGCGGTGTAAAAACGGTAGCGCATGGTGTTAGGAGCGATCGCTGGAGTACTGCCCTGAGTAAAGCATCACAGCGCTGTTGATGCAATCCCTTACTTCCTATCTAGTACAGGATTGATAAAGGTTAGTCAGCCAAGTTTCTACATGGGGTGGCATTGAGGTGAAATAGATGGAAAATGCGTCTTGGCTTGCTTGAGTTTTTGCAACTTTAGCGTAAATATCGTTGAGGTTCTGTGCTGGATTTGAGGCTAACAGAGTGAGTTTCAGGTCGGCAAACTCATTAATTGAAGAAATGCCATTGGGTGTTGTTACCCGAATTTGTGCTCCGGTTGCTGAAAGCTGCACTAAGTTTCCCTGAAGGTGAGTTTTGCTAACCTCTTTGCCTTCCAACAGTGAGAACTGGAGAGGAACGGGTTTAGGCAGTGGCAAAAAGACCTCTTCTTCTTTGGGTAAATACAAGTTGTGAAAGCCGCTGATTCCATATACCTCGTAAATGGTAATCGGTTGCTTTACGCCCTTCGGCTGGACTTGCTGTTGACCGCTGATTCGCACGTTTGGACCAGCTTCTTTGAAGGTTTGCTCTGAGATCAGAATTTGTCCGCCTCGCGTGTAAGATTCAATCCGATAGGTGAGATTGACCTGGCTGCCAACGATGCCATATTTGGTGCGCTTTTCAGAGCCAATGTTGCCGACAACGACTTCTCCGGTGTTGATACCGATTCCCATTTCCAGTCGGGGTAAGCCGAGTACTTTCATGTGTTCGTTGACGGCTCCCATTGCAAGCTGCATGGCACAAGCACAGGCGATCGCTCGAATCGCATCGTCTTCTCTCGCCTTGGGCGCACCAAACAGGACCAGAATGCCATCTCCCATAAACTCATCAATCGTGCCGTGATACTGGTTGATCACGTCTGCCATGTATTCCAGGTAGAGATTGAGGATATTAATCACTTCCTCTGGTGATAACCGTTCTGACAGGGACGTGAAGCCGCGCAGGTCAGAGGTGAGAATGGTAATCTTGCGGCGATCGCCTCCCAGTTTTAACCCTCCTGGGCTTTCCAACAGATTCACTACCACTTCATCGCTCAAATAGCGCCCAAACACCTGACGAATCAGCTGATTGCGCTTTTCCAGGTCGTCATTAGCTTGTGCTAGGTCAGCCGTCCGTTCTTTTACCCGTCCTTCCAGCCCTTTGGCGGTGTCGCGCAGTTTTCCAACCACCAGGGTTAGCCCAGACAGTCCTAAGACGGAAATGCCGCCCAGCATAAAAAAGGTTTCCCGCAGATCGGTATTTACTTTTTGGACGAACGTATCCAATGGCTGCTTAATTTCCCAAACGCCCGCTACGTCTCCTAACTCCCAATCGGTTTTAGGGCTTTGAGGATGAGTGTTGTGGCAGGCGACGCAGGTTGCTTTCATGATGCTGGCTTCGCCATAGCGCATCGTCGTATGTCCGTCACGCTCCTCAAATCGCACAAACTTTTCTCTAGGGCTTTGCCGCAGAAAATCGAGGGAAGCTTGCTCAAATTCATCTCTAATCCCCCCTTCCGACTGTCGCCAGGGGAATGGATAATCGCTGAAGAAGCGCACAGATAGATCGGGGTTGCGATCGCTAATCATGTCGCTCAACTCGATCGCAAACGTAGAAGGTAGGGGAATTGCCTGCTCTTCAGTCACATAGGCGTGAGTCACCGTCAGCCCACTCTCTTTGGCTGGGTCAGCGGCTGCATCGCTATACAGCGTGATCGCCTGGTTAAACGCTTGAATGTAGAGGGTGGCGTTTAACACAGCCTGCGATCGGATCAGGTTTGACGAGAGTTGAAACATATTTGATAGGGCAACTCCTACCCCGATGCAAAACATCACCGTTAGCACCAGGACAATCTGCTTTAGCAGCAGATGCATAAACCCATTCCAAAGTCGAGTCATCATTGAACGAGATCACCTTCCAAGCTTGGGTCTGATTGCGATCGCCCCTCGAAGTAAAACTTAGTACATGCCATTTCTAGTCTGATAATCTACTAAAACACGCTTTTGGAAGCAAGAGCGCAGATAGACCATTTTCTTCACCTGATACGAGTTAGCGATGGATGTCGAACAAGCCCTTGCCTTTACGGATGCGCTCGTCTTTACCAAGGCGGGCATTCATCTAAGCGATTTGCAACAGGCAATGCTGCGTGAATCCTGGTCGTGGCAACGTCAAAGTTATGACCAGATTGCAGAAACCTATGGGTATTCACCCACCTACTTGAAGCACGATGTCGGTCCTAAACTTTGGAGGTTGCTATCTGAAGTCATCGGTGAAAAAGTTAACAAAACCAGCTTTCGAGCAGCGATCGAACGTAAATCTCACACTGATGGGATCTCTACACAAACTCAAGCCGCTAAACCGGATCAATTACATATTTCTCAACCTACGGCTGAAGCGGTACCTGCAAGTCGAGTGAGTGACGCTGCGGTCGAACCGAGCGCTGTACTGACCCAGGTTGCTTCTGCCCCTCGGCAGGATTGGGGTGATGCCGCAGATGTGAGTTTCTTCTATGGACGGGCAGCAGAGCTAACTCGTCTAGAACAGTGGATTTTGGGTAGTCAATCCCAACAGCCCTGCCGACTGGTAGCAGTGTTGGGTATGGGTGGCATGGGCAAAACCTCGCTGGTGATTCGGCTGTCCCAGCGGCTCCAATCTGAGTTTGAGTGGGTAATTTGGCGATCGCTACGGAATGCCCTACCCCCTACTGAACTGCTGTCTGACCTGTTGCAATTGCTCACCAACCAGCAGCAGGTTGAACAGCCGATCGAAAGACAAATTGCCCAATTTTTACATCAGTTGCGATCGCGTCGTTGTCTGATCATTCTCGACAACATTGAAACGGTTCTGCATTATGCTCAAGAACCAGAACTCAGCGCTGTCAGCAGTCAGGGCTATGGAGTTTATCGAGAACTGTTTCGGCAAATTGGTGAAACGCGCCATCAAAGCTGTTTGGTGTTGACCAGTCGTGAAAAGCCGCCAGAAGTCGCTCTGCTGGAAGGGGAAACTTTGCCGGTGCGATCGCTCACGCTTACTGGACTCCAGCTTATAGAAGCCCAGGAATTAATGAGTTTAAAGGGATGCTTCCAAGGAACGGACACCGATTGGAGTCGTTTAATCGCAGGCTACTCTGGCAATCCGCTAGCACTCAAAATTATCTCCACCACGATTCAAACTCTATTTGATGGCAACCTAACGGAGTTTCTACAACAAGACACATTTGTATTTGGCGGAATTCGCACGCTGATCGACCAACAGTTTGAACGGTTGTCAGTGCTTGAAAAATCGGTGATGTATTGGCTGGCAATTTATCGTGAACCAGCTACTTTTGCTGAGTTGAGAATGGATATATTTCCATCTATTGCACCGCAACGGTTAATCGAAGTTCTGGAACTGCTGGAGCAGCGATCGCTGATTGAAAAACAATCCGCTCTATTCTCGCTTCAGCCTGTGGTGATGGAATATGTGAGCGATCGCCTGATTACCCAAATCTGCACCGAAATTCAGCAAGGCGTGCAGGGAATTGCCGTAAAAGACCCGCTGCTCAAACATCACGCCCTGCTCAAAGCTCAATCTAAAGACTACATTCGAGAAACTCAAATTCGACTGATTCTCACTCCAATCCTCGAACAGTTGGATTCGCTTCTTGATGCGTTGGAAGATGACTTGATTCAACAATTAACCTGCTTGCGCGGCAAATCTACCTCAGAGAGTGGGTATGCAGGGGGCAATCTGCTCAATCTTTTGGGTCAGCGAAAAACTCACTTAAGTAGTTATGACTTCTCACACTTAACGCTCTGGCAAGCCGATTTGCGCCAGATGCAGTTGCACCAGATCAATTTTGCTTATGCTGATTTGTCTCGCTCCATGTTTGCAGAAATCCTCGGTATTGTGTTTGCAGTCGCTCTCAGTCCGACGGGTGATGTTCTCGCAACCGGAGACGCTGAAGGCGGTCTACGTCTCTGGCAGGTCAATCAGGGAAGCCTATCACTGGCGTTAGAGGGTCACCAGGGCTGGGTTTGGTCAGTCAGCTTCAGTGCCGATGGGCAAACTCTCGCCAGTTGCAGTAGTGACAAAACGATTCGGCTTTGGAATACCCAAACAGGTGAATGTCTAAGCACGCTTCGAGGGCATAGCGGTTCGATCTGGTCGGTGTCGTTCAGCCCTGATGGTCAACTCCTCGCCAGCGGTGGAGACGAACCCAGTGTAATGCTGTGGGATGCCTCTAAGGGAACCTGTATTAAGCAGTTGGCTGGACATACGGGACGCATTCTCTCGGTTGCGTTTTGTCATGCTGCTATTGAGAAAGGCTCAGCGCTCCTGCTGGCAAGTGGCAGTGAAGACAGCAGTATTCGCCTATGGAATGTCCAGTCAGGGAAATGCCACCAGGTTTATCCGGGACACACCGACCGAGTGTGGTCAGTTGCCTTTAGTCCTAATGGTGAATTGCTCGCCAGCGGCAGCGCCGATCGCACCCTCAAACTTTGGCAGATGAAGACGGGGAAATGCCTCAAAACATTTTCAGAACATGGCGATCGCGTTCGTTCTGTCAGCTTCAGTGCTGATGGGCAAACCCTAATCAGCAGCAGCGACGATCGCACCGTGCGAATCTGGTCAGTTGACACCGGACAATGTCTGCATACTCTGTGGGGACATACCAACTCCATCTTCTCCGTTGCCTGCCATTCGGAGAGTCAAATGGTGGTGAGCGGCAGTGCCGACCAAACCGTGAGAATTTGGCATAGCCAAACCGGACAGTGCCTTAAAATCCTGCGTGGTTACACCAATTCCATTTTTTCCGTTGCTTACAGTGCGAATGGTGAAAAGTTAATTAGTAGCAGCACCGACCAGACCATCAAACTGTGGGACACGAACACCGGACGATGCCTCAGGACCTTTGAGGGACATACGGGCTGGGTGACCTCAGCAGCCTTTCATCCCCAAGCTCACCTGATCGCCAGTAGTAGCGCCGACGAAACGATTAAGCTCTGGGAACTCAGCAGCGGACAGTGTCTTAGAACCTTGCAGGGGCATTCCCATTGGGTGCAGTCGGTCAGCTTTAGCCCCGATGGAGAAGTGTTAGCCAGCGGGGGCGATGATTGTACTTTGCGTCTCTGGTCAGTTCAATCTGGGGAATGCCTTCACACTTTAGCAGCCCATTCCGATTGGGTTTGGTCAGTCGCCTTTAGCCCCACAGAGAAACTATTAGCCAGCAGCAGTGAAGACCAAACGATTTGCCTCTGGTCTGTCCCAGATCTCCAGTGTGTTCATCGGCTACAAGACCATAGTGGACGAGTGAAGGCGATCGCTTTCAGCCCCGATGGGCAACTCCTGGCTAGCGGCAGCAGCGATGAAACGGTGCGGTTATGGTCAGTCCGTACAGGTGAATGTCTCTACACTCTACGCGGACATGACAATGACGTTTGGTCAGTTGCTTTTAGTCCTGATGGTCAAACCCTTGCCAGCCGTAGCCTCGACCAAACCGTGAAACTATGGGAGATCAGCACGGGCGTTTGCCGTAAAACTTTATCTGTACCTTCTCGCTCTGTCAGGTCAGCGATCGCCTTTTGCCCAGTTTCATCCCCTACTCCAAAGAACCTTGCCACTCAAAACAAATTGGCGATCGGCAGTCACAGCGGCACCATTCAAATCTGGAATATCCCAACTGGAGAATGCCTGAATACGTTAACTCCCAATCGCCCCTATGACGGCACTAACATCAAAGGAGTGACGGGTATCACAGCCGCTCAAAAATTGGCTCTGTATGCGTTAGGGGCGATCGAGCAATAGCGTTCTGTAACCTTGAAAAGCTGCTTCTTGCCCTAATTTCCAACGCTGCAGAAGCGACTTAAGAAACAGCATAACTTTCCCTAACTTTTAGGCATCGTCAGCGCCGAGGTTAGCGAATACATTGATGTACATGAGAAACGAAACGGGAACCACACAACGAACCCAACCCGCTCCCTCTGCAAAAGCTTGAAGTCACTCCACAACCTGCTGCATGTAGTCTCTCCCAGATAGCATCAGCCAGTGCAACTCCCACCGGAAAGCTTGCAACCTGCAAGGCTCCAGCCTGGGCAGA
>NZ_JACJPJ010000088.1:0-133142 GCF_014696015.1 Oculatella sp. FACHB-28
TTGGTCAACTGGTTGACTGGAGTACCAAGAGCAAAAACTCGGGTTTCTCGTTTCGCGGCTCTAGCGCCAGATTAAGGAAGGCGTGATCCCAGTCAGGGTTCGCCAACAGTATCCGAGCGTTTGCTTAACAGCAACGCAGTCTACCACTGACTTCGAGCAACTTGAAACCTACTCCTCAATCAACTGCTTAAACTGTTCATCATCGCAAATGGCATCAAAATCTGAATCAGTTTTTGCATCTTCCTTGCAAGCAGAATCAAGTTCGATCGCCTGCCGCAAATTTTCAACCGCTAGAGCAGCATTTCCCTGTAATCCATACGCACAAGCCTTGTTGTACCAAGCATTAGGAGAATCAGATTTAAGCTCAATGGCTTTATCATGAGCGGCAATGGCTGCCTCATAGCGCTGTAACTTGCTTAGCGCTACCCCTTTGTTAGACCAAGCATCAGGATTATCAGATTTAAGCTCAATGGCTTCATCAAAAGCGGCAATAGCTGCCTCATAGCGCTGTAACTTGCTTAGCGCTACCCCTTTGTTAGACCAAGCCCCAGGATTATCAGATTTAAGCTCAATGGCTTTATCATAAGCGGCAATGGCTGTCTCATAGCGCTGTAAGTTGCCTAACGCTATCCCTTTGTTATACCAAACAACAGGATTATCAGATTTAAGCTCAATGGCTTTATCATAAGCGGCAATGGCTGCCTCATAGCGCTGTAAGTTGCCTAGCGTTACCCCTTTGTTATACCAAACAACAGGATTATCAGATTTAAGTTCAATGGCTTTATCATAACCGGCAATGGCTTCCTCATAGCGCTTCAACTTGCCTAAGGCATAACCTTTATTGGACCAAACCTCAGAACGATTAGCGCCTGCCTCAATCGCTTTGTCGTAAAGCGAAACTGCTTCCTCATATCGATCTTCATAATAAAGAGCATCAGCCTGCTTAATGTAATCATCAGCCGTCAAAACTAAGTCAAAATTTTCAGATTGAAGAGTTTCAATTTTTGATGTAATTTCTTGAACTTTGGGTTTATTTTCTGGGGCAATAGGGTCTTGAATGGAAGCAGGTAAGAGTTTGGCAAGATCTTGAGTGTATTGACTTATTTCTTTTTGTGCTGCCTTTTGTGCTGCTTCCACATCCAAAACGACTGCCTGTATTTTCCCCATCGCTTCTGATCTAAGCTTTTCAAGCTCCTTTTCAATTAGGCTCCTCTGCTTTTGAACTTCCGCTAATAGGGCTTGTACCTCTGAAATTGAGTTGTTGAGTTGAGTAATTGAGCTGGATCTAAGCGTTTCAATCTCCTGCTTTACGGTGGCTTGTTGGGTTTGCAATTCGGCTAGTATTTTTTCCGTTAGTTGGCTCTCTACCTGTTCCTTCACCTCATTTATCATTTGCTGTTTGATGCTGCCGCGTAGTAGCCAAAGCAAAATACCAATCAAGAGGGGCAACAGCGCCAACTCCACCAGCAGAATGTTGACCAGATCAACTTTGATACCAAAGATGCGATCGAATTCATCTTCAATCAATTCCTGAATGGCTTCTTTTTGCGGGTCAGACAGCGCTGGAGTTGAAGTGGGCTGAGGTGACGGTGACACCACTGGCTGTGGAGAAGCCGTTGGGACTGGGCTTTCTTGAGCCGCTGCCAGACCCACGGTGATCAGGAATGCTGAGAGGGCGATCGCAAGTGGCAGCTTGACCTTCATGGAAAAAAGAAGCGGAATACGATTCATCTAATAGTAATTGAGCTTGGGTTGAAGGATGAAGCTTGCCTCCCTAATGTTGCCTCTGCCTTGAGCCGGAAAGACTGCTAGCGCTATCGCCATCTTGTAGGGTGCGTCATGACGCACCTTCAAACCTGTATCACTATAATCAAAGTTAAGAATCAAGCCAGTTTTCTAGCTGAAGGTTTGAAATGTTTTCAAAGTGCCGGATGTTATTGCTGACTAAAATATCTTCACGAGAGCGAACCACAGCAGGGAACGCTGCATCCAAACTGCCAGTGGGTCTGCCGATTCTTCTAAGTTCAGCTTGAATCTTACCAAACTCAATTGCTGCCAAAGAATCAAAAGGAAGAATCGCAAAAGGTTGAATAAACTGCTGCAAAACTTCTGTGTTATGCTCAACTCTCTGAGAACAGTACACTCCTTTATAGAGTTCTGCTAGTACAATTGCAGAGAGATAACAGTCCTCACGCTTGCAGTTAAATTCACTGATCACTTTAGGATTAGCTTGGATTAAAGCAATGCAGATATTGGTGTCTAACAAGTACACAAGGGTTAAGGTGTTTTAATCAATATCACCAAAGCTTATAGGATCTCCGAAGTCAGCGTGACGTTCTCGATCAATTTCAGCAAAGAGTGTCTCAATTTCAGCATCATTCTTCCAACTTCCCAAAACACGCTCTAGACTTGCCCAGCGATCGTTTTGATCAGTAGCTTGAGCTTCAGAAATATCAATTTCAACTTCTGTACCGTCAGGAATAGTGGTGATCGTTTCTAAAAGTTCAATGGTTTGTGCGCGCTTAATGCCTTTGACTTTCATAGCTGCCCTTAGCGCAAGGTCGATACTGTACAGATGTAATGGACACAAGTGGACTCGAACCACCGACCCCCACGATGTCAACGTGGTGCTCTAACCAACTGAGCTATGCGTCCGAACAGTTAATTAATATAGCACGGGTTCTGCGTTAGGCACAAATAAATTTGGTCTGGGGTGCTGAAACTCAAAAGGCTGTCACAATTGAAGCTGAGGTTTTGCGTGTGGCGAGAATTTGTAGCCTTTACGCTCAAGTTTCTATCCACCAGTGATGCCAAACCTAACTGACGTTGTGGGATAAATGCGGTGGCTAGAGTTTATCTAGAGAAAATTACCCGACAGTTTAATGCTGTCGCTGCCGTCGAAGACATCACATTTGAAGTTCCAGATGGGCAGTTTTGGGTTTTGGTTGGGCCGTCGGGCTGCGGTAAGTCAACGATTCTCCGAACGATCGCTGGACTGGACAATGCGACTTCGGGCAAGCTTTACATTGGCGATCGCCTGGTCAACCAGGTTCCAGCACGAGAGCGGGATGTAGCGATGGTGTTTCAAAACTATGCGCTTTATCCCCACATGACGGTCGCTGAAAATTTGGCGTTTGGGCTACGGATGCGGCGATCGGATGCAACCACGATTCAGTCTAGGGTGGAGGCGGTGGCGCGATCGCTCGATATCACTCACCTTTTGGCGCGCAAACCCCGACAGCTATCGGGGGGGCAGCAGCAGCGCGTTGCTTTGGGTCGAGCGATCGCCCGTCAACCTCAAGTGTTTTTGCTTGATGAACCTCTGTCTAACCTGGATGCACAACTGCGAGACGATACTCGCGCCGAGTTAAAGCAGCTTCATCAGCGTCTTGGTGTTACCACAATCTATGTGACTCACGATCAGGTGGAGGCAATGACGCTAGCCGACCAGATCGTTGTCCTCAATCGCGGCAAAATTCAGCAGATCAGCGATCCTCAAACCCTTTATGCCAAGCCTGCAAACCAAATGGTAGCTACGTTTGTAGGCAACCCACCGATGAATTTGCTGCACGCCACGTATGATGGCACTCATTTTCAAGTTGAAGGACAGCCCTTACCCTGTCCCGATCGCCTCCGCCAGCAGGTTAACCTTATTGCTGGACAGCGATATAACCTGGGTATTCGTCCTGAGCATCTTCAAATCGTGTCTGAGCTAGACCCGTCTGAGTCAAACTTGTCTGAGTCAAACAGGGGTCACCTGATGGCAGAAGTGAGTGTCGTGGAGCCTTTAGGACGAGAGATCTTGATCCGCACTGTTTTGCCTGTCGAGAGAGGAGCTGCCCCGACGCTCAATCTACAGGTGAATCCAATGCAACCTCCTCATCCAAGCGATCGCCTTTCGCTGCGGCTTGACCTGGATCAGCTTTTCGTGTTTGACCCCAGTACGGGAGATAGTTTGACGCAATAGCAACACGCCAAATGCTGCGATCGCATTCCAAAGATGTCGGTTAAGCCCTGCTATCTTAGAAACGAGCTTGAAAGGAAGCAGCAATGGAACCACCGGATCAAAGTGTCATAGAGAATCTGTTGGATCATCTGCGAGCGACGGTGGGTTTGCTGTATGCACAAACGGGATTGCGACAGGATGTGCTGAACGTGTGCGATCGCCTCACTCATTCCACCTTTCGCATCGCCGTTTTTGGCCCGTTTAACTACGGCAAATCGACGCTGTTGAATGCTCTATTGGGAGAACGGACACTACCGATTGACCTGATTCCAACAACGGGAGCGGCGATCGCTGTTCGCTATGGCGCTGAATTGCAAACTCGGATCAGGCTATCAGACGGCTCAGAAATTCAGGAAACGGGTACAGAGGTGCTGAAACGGTTTGCCATTCTCGATGACAACCGCCGAATGCGAGACGATGTGGCTGCTGTTGAGGTATTTTGTCCGCATCCCTTCCTACAAACGGGAGTTGAACTGCTAGATTTACCGGGAACTAATGACCGGGAGGCACAGGATGCACTGGTGCGCGATCAGCTTTTGACGGCGGATCTGGTGGTGCAAGTGCTGGATGGTCGCAAACTGATGACGCTAGGCGAACGGGAAAACCTGCGGGACTGGCTGCTCGATCGCGGCATTGAGACGGTTGTGTTTGTGGTCAATTTCCTCAACCTGATGGAGCCAGATGACCAGCAGCAGGTATCTCGCCGGATGCGCTTTGTGGCGGAAAGCTTTCGGTCAAAGCTGCCTGCTGGCATCAGCAACCTTTACAGAGTTGATGCGCTGCCTGCTCTACGGGCTCGTTTGAAAGGAGATATTGCTGCTGCACAGACAGCAGGTTTGCCCGCATTCGAGACGGCACTTCAGGCGATCGCCCAATTCCATCAGGAGCAGCCACTCCAGACTCGTTTGCCTCGACTGCTGGCGATCGCCCCTCAGGTTCAGCAAGCTTTGTACCAGCAGATAGAGTCCGTTACGGCTGAAATTAACGCCAAAGTGCATTCGACTTCTGAGACGCTTGACCAGAAAGTGCAAATCAAGCAAAAAGCCCAAAAGTTAATTAAGCAAGGCTTTTCTAGCAGCTTATCTGCTGTCCAGGACTGGCTTGCACTACCCAATTTGCTTAACCAATATCAGTTTGGGGCGACGACAGCCTTGCAGCAGTTTGAATTTAAAGATTGGGAATCGGCTGTCCTGAAGCCAGATTGGGTTGCCAAAAAGAAATCTGTGGTGGAGTGGGTTTACAAAGCCTGTGATTTCTTTGATCGCCCGCGTCCTGCTGACCTGTGGTTTGCTTTTCCAGAGGAGCCGGAGGTGATTTTGCCCGATTCCCCTCAATCCGACGCAAACGCACCCAGGCAGAAAGGGGATGTAGCACCTGTGGCGATCGCCACGGGACTCGGTTGGGTATTGGGTGGACCAATTGGTGCGGCTGTTTTTGGCGGAGCTAGCTATCTGATTAATCAAACCAATCAAACAGATGTAAATCAACCACAGCCAGTCCGCCCGTCTAACTCTGTGGAAGATTACACAACTCAGCTCAATCAGCTTTATGAGAATGCAGCCAAGGATTACCTGAGCCGCTTTAGCAGCCTTGCCTTAATTGCCCTTCAGCAATACGGAATTGCTGCAAACGCTGTAATTGAGATGGCGATCGCTCCAGAATCCGCTCCCGTCCCTGATTTATCCCACCAGCGTCACCAGCTCAGTCTGCTCCAGTCCAGGCTAGACAACTTGAATCAAGCACTGAATCTGGTAAGGTCATGAACCTCGGTGATTGTTTGTCTGTAGGTCTGAATCTATAGGTCTGAATTTAGTTAAAAAAGCGGCATTTTGCCCGATCTTCTGCTAAATTCTAGTCATTCAAACCCTAGAGGTTAATCTCTAGAGGATGTTTGAAAGTGCTAGTTTGTAGCCCAATCCTGGGTATAGTCATGGCATTGGCAGATAACTCTTGGAGTAAACCAAGAGTTCTATCTGAATGTCACAACCGTGCAAGGCGATCGTTCTATTGGTTCAGGGTGTTTATTTGCAGCAAACGTGTCAGGCACAAGGTTGCACTCATCGTCTGTTGTTGGTAGGTTGTAAGTCCTCTAGTGTGTGTAGCTTAACAATAGTTTGGATTAGCCCCAGTCCAGCTCGACAAGTGTCAGCTTTTTGAAAGGGTTAACTCTTGCAGTTAACATCCATAGCCATTCTGTAGAACGTTTATGTCTCAAGATCCCAGCATCAACCAACCCCTCCTGGAAGCTTCAGGACAACCAAAACCCTCTAACTGGAATGAAGATATTCCAGTGGCTGAACCCAGCACTTTCTCGATTGACACTTACGCTGATGACCTGATGGACGAGCTGTTTGAGGAGGTCGATCACATCCTGGAGAAAGGGGTTAAGATGCCGCCTGAGACAGACAACCCAGAATATGTAGCACTCCAGCCGATCACGGTGCCAGAGATGGGGTTGCCGTCGGTGCTGGTGCCGCACCGTCAAGTAGAAGCCGACCAACTGGAGCAGCTAGAGGCAGATTTGGAATTGCTGCCGTCAGAGAGCCAGGCGGATAAGCGCTATGGATTTGGCAAATCGCTCGACCAGCTTTTGTTAATTTCAGCCTGTGCCTCTCTGGTGTTGACTGCCCTTTTAGGAATAATGCTTCAGGGGAAATGGCAGCCTGCACTCGCTCCTCAAAACTCTGTAGCTGTTGATCAGCTTTCTCAATCCGATGCCGAATTTTTAGACTATATGGAGCGATCGCTGGATGTAATCGATCGCAGAGCCACCGCCAACAACTCATCTACCACTGCCGAGATTCCGGCTCCTCCTGCTGCCACTAGTCCTACTAGCAGCAGTCAACCCGCTCAGGCTTCGGTCCCAGAGCGAGTCTTTGTTCCAGTCTACCAACCGCCTCAAAATCTATCTTTTCCAGGATTAGGACAGCCCGCTCAGCCCGCCCAGCCTGCTCAACCGACTCAGCCTAGTCAAGTTGTTCCACCCATTCAGCCTGCAGTGCCCGCTGCTCCCGCTGCTTCTGCTCCTGCTGCGGTGGCGACCGCACCCAACATTGCCCCGACTTTGAATTACACCCTGGTAGGACTGTTGGAATTGGGCGATCGCTCTGCTGCTTTATTTGATGTCAACGGTACGCCTCAACGCATCTATGTGGGTGAAAGCATTGGCTCAAGCGGCTGGACCCTAGTTTCTGTGCAAAACGAAGAGGCGTTGATTCGGCGGAATGGAGAAGTGCGATCGGTTTATGTAGGGCAGAGATTTTAGAGATCGGGGGTTAGGAATTAGGAATGAGATGGAACTTTTGCGGGGGTTGGCGGCATCGTTAAATCTGCTGCCAGGCGTGTCGCAGATTGTGCAGGCCCATCGACTGGCAGGGCAACAACACGATAATCTTTGCGGACCTTACTGGGCGGCACTGTTGCTGCGGGTGTATGCCAAGTTGAGCATCAGTACAGAGCAGGCTGCTTCGCTTGCAGGTTCTGTGCTGCCAATGGGTGACCCGCTCACCTGGGTGCCCAAAGGCGTGCGTCCCCGCTATGACTACGGTGTTGCTTTGCCGCAAACAGATTGCATTCAGGATGCGGGAACTGCGGCCGCAGGGCTAATCGAAGCAGTTTCTAGCGCCTCTAGAGAAAAGTTCAGCCTGATTCCGCTGAAAGCAGACTGGTCAGAAAATCAGGTAGAAGCGTTAATTTTGCTCTGTCAGGAAAACCCTGACTGGCTCGCAGTGCCGATCTGTAACCTGCGAACAGGGCACTTATGGGGGTCGGCTTTGCCGCTTGGAGATGCGATCGCCTACCTTCAAGGCGTTGACATTCAGTGCCCGTCAGCCGATTGGAACGTTGGACACTTTGTAGTGTTGGCAGGCAAGATTCATGGAACTGCTCGCTCCCTGCTGATTGTGCAGGACACCTACCCTGAATTCGGTTGGGATAGCTATCATTTACAGCCTGCGATAGCGATCGCCGCTGCCCTCAATCGCGGTGATGGCAGTGAAGGAGGCGTGCTTTTGTTTGTCGCAACTCAACACAAAGCTGAGGTAGAAGCAAAAAGCAAGGAGAAGGGGTTTGCGATCGTCCCTTGGGATAATGGAACGCCTTGGACGGAGTAGAGATGGGGGCGTTACTGGAACTACACCAGCAGCTAATATATCCATATTCTTATCGGACATAGATTTGGACTGCGTTTAGCGCTGAAACGGAACCTTATGAAACGAATTCGTGTGTTGTGTGCGATCGCCCTGGCGACTTTGACCCTGGGCGCTCTTTCGGCTGAAGCTCAGACTCGCTCAGATTCCTATAGGCTGGCTCAGACGAGTACTCCTTCAGTGGTCAACTTTGACCTCAACCGAGCAAAAAACCTGGCGCGTCAGGCGGCTGAGCGAGCAAATGGTGGACTGAACCAATATCGAGCTGAGCCATCAATGCATGGTCCATCTACTGACGCACCTTATATCGAGAATTCTGACGGAAGCTGGACATTTACCTTCAGAGGTGGCGCGCCCGGTTCGTCCAATTACACGACCGAGAGCGTTGTTACGGTTAACAGTAACGGCTGGGTTATCACTGTGGATTACAACGGCCCAATTCGGAACTAGTTTATTTAGATCTCTGTGAATGGTAGCGAGGCGGAGCCTCGCTACCATTCACGCTTTAAAGAGTGGCTCATGCAGAAGATCTATGGATTGGTAATTGTTTAAACTACCTCTGAAAGATACAAGGGGCGATTCGCGAATCGCCCCTACCTGAAATTTCCTAGTTGATTTTTAGTTTGTATAAACCCTGCATTAGGGTAAAGTTTGCTTGATTTATGTTCCGTTTACATAAGTTCTGTAAGTGACAAATAACGAATGGCAAACAATCCATGCCCCGTCCATTTAACAATGGCTACCCTAGAACTATTCGGGTGAGATTTGGCATTTTTCCGCGAAAACGGCCAAACCTCAGCCTTTTAGTGAATCAGGAGATGAGGGTATGGGTATCGCTACAGTTAACCCAGCAACAGGAGAGACATTAAAAAACTTTGAGCCGCTCAATGATCAGGAGATTGCTCAGAAGCTAGATCAGGCACAAAAGACGTTTGAGCAATATCGCTACATTCCGATCGCCCAAAAAGCTGAATGGATGAATGCAGCGGCAACACTGCTGGTTGATCGGCGAGAGGAGTTTGGCAAAATCATGGCACTGGAGGTAGGCAAGCCTATTGCTTCAGCGATCGCTGAAGCCGAAAAATCCGCCTGGGTTTGTCGCTACTACGCTGAAAATGCTGCTCAGTTTTTAGCAAACGTACCGATTGAAACGGATGCGAGCCGCAGTTTTGTGAGCTATCAGCCGATCGGAGTGGTGCTAGCCGTGATGCCCTGGAATTTTCCGTTTTGGCAAGTTTTTCGCTTTGCGGCACCTGCTTTGATGGCAGGTAATGTGGGGCTGTTAAAACACGCTTCTAACGTGCCCCAATGTGCCCTAGCGATTGAAGAAATTTTTCGAGAGGCAGGCTTTCCGACTGGGGCCTTTCAAACGCTGCTGGTCGGTTCTGATAAGGTGGCTCAGATTGTCACCGATGAGCGGGTGAAAGCCGCTACTTTAACCGGTAGCGAACCCGCTGGAGCTAGCCTTGCCAGCCTTGCCGGAAAGCTAATTAAGAAAACGGTGCTGGAATTGGGCGGCAGCGATCCGTTCATCGTGCTGGAAAGTGCCGATTTAGAAACAGCCGTTTCCACCGCTGTAACTGCCCGAATGATTAACAGTGGACAGTCCTGCATTGCGGCAAAGCGGTTCATTGTGCAGGAGGCGATCGCCGACCAATTCACCGAAAAGCTGGTGGCAAAATACGCTGCTCTGAAAGTGGGCGACCCAATGAATCCTGAAACGGACATTGGACCGCTGGCAACTCCTGGCATTCTCAAAGATTTGGATCAGCTAGTGCAAACCTGCATTGAGAAGGGCGCAAAAGCGTTAATCGGCGGAAATCCCCAGGACGTGCTAACCCGATCAGTCGTAGCGTTTCAGCATGGAAACTTTTATCCTCCTACTATCCTGGCTGATTTTCCTCCGGGCACCCCAGCCGATGATGAAGAATTTTTTGGCCCGGTTGCGCTGCTATTTCGTGTGCCTGACATTGACGCTGCAATTCGCCTGGCAAATAGCAGTCCCTTTGGGTTAGGAGCAAGTGCCTGGACGGGAATACAAGAAGAAGGCAATCGCCTTGCCACAGAGCTAGAAGCCGGAGCCGTCTTCATCAACGGCATGGTCAAATCCGATCCGCGATTGCCGTTCGGGGGTGTCAAACGGTCAGGCTACGGACGCGAACTCGGCATTCAGGGTATTCACGAATTCGTCAATATCAAAACTGTTTGGATGAAATAACTCCACCCCCACTCGTTGCACCCACTCCATCTACAGTTCAAAGGAAATCAACATGAGTGAAATGAATACAGCAGAATTACTCGTGCAATGCCTGGAAAATGAAGGCGTTGAATACATCTTCGGCTTGCCGGGTGAAGAAAACCTGCAAATTTTGCAGGCGCTCAAAAACTCCTCAATCCGCTTCATCACCACTCGACATGAGCAGGGTGCAGCGTTTATGGCAGATGTTTACGGGCGGCTAACTGGCAAGGCTGGAGTTTGTCTATCAACGCTAGGTCCAGGTGCAACCAACCTGATGACGGGCGTTGCCGATGCCAATCTCGATCGCGCTCCCTTGGTTGCGATTACCGGACAAGTGGGCACTGACCGAATGCACATTGAATCTCACCAATATCTAGACCTGGTAGCAATGTTCTCACCGGTCACTAAGTGGAATACTCAGATCGTCAGACCTAGCAACACACCAGAAATCGTCCGTAAAGCCTTTAAGGTCGCTCAGACCGAAAAACCTGGTGCCGTACACATTGACTTGCCGGAAAATATTGCCGCGATGCCAGCCGTGGGACGACCGCTGAAAACCGATGGACGAGAAAAAACCTTTGCAGCCTTTCACAGCATTGAGAAAGCAGCCACTCTGATTTCGCAGGCAAAAAATCCATTAATCCTAGTCGGAAATGGTGCGATTCGGGCTAATGCTAGTGAAGCGCTGACCGAGTTTGCGACCCGGCTTAATATTCCTGTCGCCAATACGTTTATGGGCAAAGGAGTAATTCCCTACACGCACCCTCTAGCACTTTGGGCTGTCGGGCTACAGCAGCGGGATTACATTAGTTGCGGATTTGACAACACAGATCTGGTAATTGCGATCGGCTATGACCTGATTGAGTACTCCCCGAAGCGATGGAATCCTACGGGCGAGATTCCGATTATCCACATTGATGACACCCCCGCCGAGATTGACAGTAGCTACATTCCGGCGGCTGAAGTGGTGGGAGATATTTCTGACTCGCTGGATGAGATCTTTAAGCGCAGCGATCGCCAAGATAAACAAGCCCCCTACGCGCTGTCCCTGGGAGATGAGATTCGCGATGATTACAAACAGTACTCTAACGATGATGGGTTCCCAATTAAGCCGCAAAAGCTGATTTACGATTTGCGCCAGGTAATGGGACCAGAGGATATTGTGATTTCGGATGTGGGTGCCCATAAGATGTGGATGGCGCGTCACTATCATTGCGATCGCCCCAACACCTGCCTGATTTCCAATGGTTTTGCAGCAATGGGCATTGCTATTCCAGGAGCTGTTGCTGCCAAGTTGGTTGCTCCCGATCGCAAGGTTGTTGCCGTTACGGGAGATGGTGGCTTCATGATGAACAGTCAGGAGTTAGAAACTGCTCTACGCGTCGGCACACCCTTTGTCACGATCATCTTTAACGACGGTGGCTATGGCTTGATTGAGTGGAAACAACTCAATCACTATGGTGAGTCAAACTTTGTTCACTTCACCAATCCTGATTTTGTCAAACTGGCGGAGAGCATGGGTTTGAAAGGTTATCGGGTTGAGTCCAGCACCGACTTTATTCCCAAACTCAAGGAAGCTTTGGCTCAAGACGTGCCTGCTGTGATTGATTGCCCCGTAGACTATCGTGAAAACCTGCGCTTCAGCCAGCGATCGGGTGACTTGAGTTGCAATATTTGAGCTAAATCCTGAGTTGGGCGATCGCCATTGAGCTAGAACAAGGGGCCTAAGCCCCTTGTTGCTTCTGGACATAGAACTGTCTTGTGTAGGACAGTATTAAGTAGTATTAAGTAGAATACTAAAGTGCAGAGGCAACTTATGCTCAAATCAGGATTAGCGCTCTTTTTTGGTTTGCTCCTGACCAGTTTGTGCTGGGTGAGTGGGGGTATGCCTGCGATCGCCCAAACCCGCTCAACCGTAGCCCTTGCATCTGCCACCGCATCATCAGGAGAAAAACCATTGTTTTCGTTTTCAGGAACCCCCCCGACTAACTTAGGTGTAAAAGAAGGCAAACTGCTGGAATGCCCCAACACCCCCAACTGCGTCAACAGCCAGACTCCTGCATCTGATAGTGAACACAGCATTCAGCCGATTTCTTACAGCTCAACTCCAGAGCAGGCTTTAGCAAACTTAAAAGCTGTGATTCAAGACCTGCCACGGACCAAGATCGTGAGTGAGTCCGACGATTATGTCTATAGCGAGTTCGCTACTGCCTTGATGGGCTTTGTTGATGATGTTGAGTTTTACCTGGACAAAAGCCAAAGTGTGATTCACGTCCGCTCCGCTTCCCGTTTGGGAAAATCTGACCTTGGCGTAAACCGCAAGCGTGTAGAAGAAATTAGAGCAAAATTTGCAGCGCTAGAAGCTTGATGAGAAGCTTGATGTAAGTTTCTTGAAACGTAAAAACGGGGTGGAGGTAAAGCTTCCATCCCGTTTTTCACATTTGTGATTGGCTGTAGCGAAGTTACCTTAATGTTGCCCAAGCTGTGGGCGATCGCCAGTTTTGTAGTCAGTAAGGGGGCGATGCACGCACCCGGCATTCTAGCTGAACCCTGCCAGTACCAGTGCCGCACCACAGATTAGCGCCAAGATCGCCAACACAGAACCAGCATTGGGGCTGCCTTTCCAGGAATAATTCTTATCTTCCATGATTCTTTTCCTATTTATATTAAGTTTCTACCTCTATTGTTGCACTATATTACGCGCAGTTCATTACCCCTTGGTCAGAGAAATTAGTGAAACGGAGGCGATCGCAATTCACCCTACAAATCTGGGCACTGTAGTTAGCGTAGTTTCACTTGAAGTATTGGCGATTTAGATAAATTGCTGCAATGCTCGCCAAACACATCAATTCAATCCGTTTGCCAAGCCTGTCACACTAAGCAAAGGATTCGCAAAAGCGGTCTTCAGTTTCTTGCAGAATGCGATCGCTGTAACACATCAGACTTGTTCTACACCAATCCTTCGGTTTAGAAAAGCTACAGAACCCGCAGCAAACTAGCAACGCTGTTTACCGCTTCAAAGGTACGAATTTCGTCTAGCGCCTGATGGAAATTGCCCTCGCGCACATGATGTGTGACGACAACGATTTCAGCCTGGTTGTCTCGCAGTCCAATTTGCACAACCGATTCTAGGCTGACGCTGTGATTGCCAAAACAGGTGCCCAACTTGCCGATCACGCCAGAACTGTCCTGGGTAAGGAATCGCGCGTAAAAGCGAGTGACTAGCTCAGACATGGGGGCAATCGCACAATAATGCTGATGAGAACAGGCTAGCAGGGGGTCAAGCTGAGGTGGTTGTCCGTCTGTGGTTGCGCCTCGTCCAACTTTGAGGATGGCGGCAATGTTGAGAATGTCAGAAACAACCGCACTGGCTGTTGGTCCGGCTCCGGCACCTGGTCCAAAGAACATGACCTGACCGATTGGTTCCCCCTCAACCAGAATGGCGTTGTAAACCTGATTGACGCTAGCCAGGGGATGGGTTTTGGGAATCAGCGTCGGGTGAACCCTGACCTGAAGCTGGTCGGGCGGGTCTGCCAGATTTGTTCCAGGTGAGGTGTCACGTTTGGCAACAGCTAGCAACTTGATCACAAAACCCAGCTTGTCGGCATAGGCAATATCGGCAGCGCTGACCTGACGGATGCCTTCACAATAAACCTCTGGCAGCTTGATCCGTCCGCCAAAGGCTAGAGATGCCAAAATTGCAATTTTGTCAGCTGCGTCAAAGCCATCTACATCAGCGGTAGGGTCAGCTTCGGCGTAACCTAGCTTTTGGGCATCGGCAAGAATTTCGGCAAAGTCGCCACCCTCGGTTTGCATCCGCGTCAGGATGTAGTTGGTCGTGCCGTTGACGATGCCCATCAGCGTATGGATGCGGTTGGCGCAGAGCGATTGCTTCAGTGGCTCGATTACGGGAATGCCGCCGCCTACTGCTGCTTCGAGCAAGACGTACACGCCTGCTTCGGTGGCTGCGGCAAAAATTTCTTCTCCAAAGCGGGCAATTACAGCTTTGTTGGCGGTGACGACGTGTTTACCATTGGCGATCGCCTTCAAAATCAGCGATCGCGCCGGTTCCAACCCACCCAGCAATTCCACCACAATTTCCACAGCCGGATCGGTGACAATCGCTTCCAGGTCAGTGGTGACTACGCCAGGGGAAAAAGCCACCAAACGAGTTTTGTCGGGCGATCGCACCCCCACTCGGTAAATTTCTAGCTCTTGTACTAAAGGATGTCGCTGCGCTGGATCAAGCAAAATTTGCGCTGTTCCAGTTCCAACCGTCCCTAATCCCAACAAGCCAACCTTGAATACCATCTGAATCCACTGTGAGAAAGTCTTTCACAATTGTAGGGGCTAGGGGCTAGTCCCTAGATAATGCTGGATCAACCCAATTACCGTAGCAGGCAATTCTAAATGAGGCAGGACTCCAGCGCCGACGATCGCACAAAAGGCTTCTACTGTCTCTGGATTGAGGTTGGCTAGCCGGAGCCCAGTGGAGAGGCTGCTAAAGCGAGATTGATCGCCCCAAAAGATCACAGTGGGGGTTTTAAGCTGCTCCATGTAGAGGGAGAGGTCAAAGCAGAGATCACCTTTAAGCGAGGCAAGGGCAGAGTATTCCGCGTTGAGCTGTTGGGCAGATGCTAAATAGGCAGCAACCATTTCCTCGGTGACACGCGATCGCTCAGCAAACAAAAACTGCTGCAAGAAGTTGCGTACGGCCAATTCGTTGGCGGCTCCGACAGTGTAAATCAGGCGATCGAGTCCGGGTGTTCCGACTAGCTGAGCAGGGATACCTTGTTTGTAATTTGCGCCAAAGTCGCTGTAGCCAGAAGGAGAAACTAGAAACAGCATTTTGAATAGGTCTGGACGCTGGACGGAAAGGCGAAGGGCGATCGCTGCTGTCAGGGAGGAAGCAAAGACCGTTGCCGGAACGCTGTTAGTGCGCTCTAGAAACTCCGTCAAGATGGTCAGGTAATCTTCTACTCGATAATCGCGAATGGGATGGGTGGATTGTCCCCAGCCGATCAGGTCAGGTGCAATAACCCGATGAGTGGCGGCAAAGGCTGGATAGACCTTTGACCACTCATAGGCGGAAGACCCACCACCCAGGCTATGCAGGAAAACTAGCGGCGGCAAATCGGCTGAATCTGAGCTATCTCGCCAGGGTTCACCAACGGGTGTGTAATATGCCATCACACCTAGTGAAGTCTCGATCACCTGCTGCCCAAAACCGATCGGCTGATATTGCAGCACAAAGCCTCCTCATACAAGTTCTGTTAGTCATCTAGATCTGCACAACGCAGAGAATTGAACTGGTGCTTCCCTTCTCTGCGGAAGTGGATCACTCCTGATTCTCGCAAAATTCTAATGGGGTGGGACAACGTTATAGTTTGATTGTTCGAGAACTTTGAACTATTGAACCGTAGCAGGAGCTGATTCATGCCACCACTGACGCTTTACTACTGGACAACGCCCAACGGTCACAAGGTCACCATGTTTTTGGAGGAAGTTGGGCTGTCGTATACGATCGCTCCGATTAACATTGGCGCTGGCGACCAGTTTAAGCCTGAGTTTTTGGCGATCGCCCCCAACAATCGGATTCCAGCCATTGTGGATCATGAGCCTGCGGACGGTGGAGAACCCATTTCAGTATTTGAATCTGGCGCAATTTTGCTGTATCTAGCAGACAAAGTTGGCAAGCTGATCTCTGATACAGTGCGTGGACGGGCCGAAGTGTTTCAGTGGTTGTTTTGGCAAATGGGTGGTTTGGGTCCAATGGCTGGGCAAAACCATCACTTTGTCCAGTATGCGCCTGAAAAAATTCCCTACGCGATCGATCGCTATGTAAATGAGACGGGACGGCTATATGCGGTGATGAATAAGCGGTTGAGCGATCGCCCCTTTCTTACTGGAGAAGACTATTCGATCGCCGATATTGCTTCCTATCCCTGGATTGTGCCCTACGAGCATCAGAGACAAAATTTGGAAGACTTCCCTCACCTCAAGCGTTGGTTTGAGGCAATTCAGTCTCGCCCTGCAACTGTTCGTGCCTACGCTAAAGCTGATGAATTCAAAAACCAGCAGATTGACATGGAGAAATCACGAGCAATGCTATTTAACCAATCCTCAAAAACCGTCCAATAATCAGCAAGACTGCTAGCTGGCGTAATAGCCTGGCTGTCCTAAGATGTTGGGTTCCGCTGCGCTTCACCCAACCTAAGTCACTTGCAGACAGTAGACCCGTAGAGCTGTGGGTTGGGTGGAGCAGAGCGAAACCCAACGCTTTGGATTTGCTGCACTATCGTTAGTGAATTGCAAGGGGCGTACCGCTTCAGGATATGTCACTCACTTGTTAACTAGCTAATCAGCTTATGCCTCCGCCGCTTCTAATTGTTTGGGTTGTGTAGAAAACTGAGAGGCTTCAAGGTTAGCTACACTCGAACCATACAGGTCAACAAACCGCTTGAACAACCACATTGTTTCATGGTCTGAGATTCGAGTGCGGTTGAATAAACGACTGATATTGCGTTCAGCTAGCTTACTTAAGTAGGGCAAATCCTCAAATAGCGTTAGGCAAGAGGCGATGTGCAAAACCATTTGCAGCAAAGGTTTTGGCCATCTCAAGTCACTGTAAATATCGATAAAGAACTTATGTTCCGTTTCACTCAGAGGTAAAACGTTAAACATCACGATGATACTCTTGCCGTTGTACACTGGAATCTTTAGTTCAACTGTGTGAGGCGTATGCAGCGTTAACTCTACCTCAACAACGGGCTGTCTCCAAATTCTTAAGGCGTTAAATGGCGAATCCAGAACTGTCTGAAACTTGATGATTCCCCCATCTTCAGTAGGCTGCAAATGGTTGACTGAAATGACTCGTAGGTTACTCAAACTAAAGTGATGGACGTTCTCCAAATGCTTTAGGTTGAGCAAATGATAAATTTGGCACAGGTGGGGAAAGGGCAAAATGTATTCCTGGCTAATCAGGTGATACTCCTGGATCTCCAGCATTCTTGTGAGCGCCTTTCCTTGAGCTCCGCACTGGCTTAACTCACTACGACGACAAGCCAAGTTAGAGTTTAGAGATTGCAATGCAACGGAGCCATCTGGATTAAGCTCTTTCTCCGGCTTGAGGAGTAGCCAGCTAACGAAGAAGAAAGAAGCCGTAAACAGATGTGCAATCTCTATTGCTGAAAGGTACCCGTCGGCAAAAGCAGCAAAGCCTCGGTCGGTGATGCCAAATACCCAAGAGGGAATACCCAAAGCCCAAATGCTGCTTTTAAATTGGTTGAAATAAAGGGCGGGGTGAATAGAGCGATCGCTTTCCATGACTTCACATCTTCTTCAGGCTTGATATTCTCGGAGCTTAGGGACAGGCGTTGTGGACAAGAGAGCTTGTCCACACCCATGCGAGTTCAGGCTCTCTTAAGAATCCTAAACTTTCTTGCATTTCTACCTTGCTTATGCATGTACTAATAACAAGCTAATAGTTTTGACTCCCGTTTACCCTCTACCTCAGGTTGAGCTTTGTTAAGCGACGAGGTAGAGCCCGTCCTTTGCCTCGTTGTCTAAAGAGGTAGCAAGACAGGTACTAAAAGCGAAGGGATGTGCCCCTGTTTCAAGGAACACATCCCTTTGCTTTGGCTAAAAAAGGACGAGGAACTTATCCTGCGGCGATCATCACGTTGTTGGATTTGATGACCGCAAAAACTTCTTTTCCTGGCTTTAGACCTAGCTTGTCAGCCGAAGTGCGAGTGACAATCGAGACTAGCTCGATGCCAGGGGCGATCGCCAAGGTCACTTCTGCGTTCACCGTTCCTTTAACTACTTGTTTTACTTTTGCTTTCAAGACGTTGCGGGCACTGATTTGGATTGCCTGAAGCGCTGTGGCATTACCCGAATCCAGGGTTTCTTCTTCTAAATCCTCAGCATCGACTGGGTTGGCATCTGGATCAGGAACGGGCGATCGCCCCCTCTGTCGAATCATTTCTCGCAGGATTTCTGTTTTGGTGCGCTGAGTTTGCTGACAAATCTGCTCTAAAATTTGCCGCTCTTCGTCTGAGGATTGGAAGGTAATCCAGCCTTGCTCTTTTCTTGGCATTATCAAATACCAAATATGTTGGTATAAAGTTGGTACGATATGATTTCGAGCCTAGTTTAGTCGGAAGGTCAACCTATAGAACCCATCTATAGAACCCATAGAGCCAATGGCTTGCTCCCTCCGAACTAACAATACTAGCTCTTCTTTACTCCAACTCAGGTGTTATGAAACGAAGACGCATTCTCGCTTTGCTGGGCGGATTCCTGGCAGCCCTGTTGCTGGCGATCGGCTTCAAAATAGTTATGCCTGCTGCAGTCGATGCTCAATCTGCAAGACTATTGATTGCAGCAGCAGCCAGCTTGCAAAATGCGATTGAAGAAATTGATCCGCTGTTTGAGTCGGCTAACCCAGGCATAATAGTCAGCTATAACTTTGCAGCATCAGGTCCACTGCAGCAGCAGATTGAGCAGGGCGCACCTGTAGATCTATTCATCTCAGCCGCGGTTCGACAAATGAATGCTTTGCAAGAGGGGAATCTGATCGTCTCCAATACTCGTCGCAACTTGCTCACCAACAGTCTAGTTCTGGTAGCGCCGCGTAACTCTACATTGGGGCTAACAGGCTTTCGGCAGTTAGCCAACTCTGACGTTGAACGAATTTCAATGGGGGAGCCGCGCAGTGTTCCGGCTGGACAGTACGCCGAGGAGTTATTCAGGAATCTAGGAATTTGGGATCAGTTGCAGCCTAAGTTGGTATTTGGCAACTCGGTTCGCAACGTTTTAGGAACGGTCGAGAGTGGCAATGCGGATGCAGGTGTGGTCTATGCGACCGATGCCAGAATTTCAGCACAGGTGACACAAGTTGCGACCGCTCCTAGCGACCTGCATACTCCAATTGTTTACCCCATGGCCGTTGTTGCAGCTAGTCGCAACCAGCAAGCCGCTCGTACTTATGCTCGATTCTTAAGGAGTAGACAGGCTCAAGCGGTGTTCAGACGATACGGCTTTGGGATTGCTTCTTAAAGGGAGTGCTAGCATGACTGCCGATCTCTCCCCCCTATGGATTTCTCTCAAAACCGCAGGGCTTGCAACGATCGCCACCTTCCTGACGGGAATTGCGGCTGCTTACTGGATGCTGGGCTACCGGGGTCGATGGAGGTCAGTCATTGAAGGCATTTTTGTTGCTCCGTTGATTTTGCCGCCAACGGTTGTAGGTTTTTTGCTATTGCTCTTGTTTGGCAGGAATGGGCCACTGGGTCAGGTCATGGCTCAGTTTGACTTTACGATTGTGTTTACCTGGTATGCCGCGGTGATCACGGCAACAGTTGTGGCATTCCCGCTGATGTACAAGACTGCATTGGGGGCATTTGAACAAGTTGATAGCAGTTTGCTCCAGGTTGCTGAAACGCTGGGTGCCTCAAAGGGACGCATTTTCTGGCGGATACTCCTGCCGCTTTCTGTTCCGGGTATTTTGGCCGGAACGACGTTGTCCTTTGCGCGGGCGCTAGGGGAATTTGGTGCAACGTTAATGCTCGCGGGAAATATTCCCGGTCAAACTCAAACGATTCCAATGGCAATTTTTTTTGCAGTGGAAGCGGGAGCCATGAATGAGGCGTGGCTGTGGGTACTGGTGATCATGACGATTTCCTTGTCGGGCATTGTCCTGGTGAACCTTTGGCAAACTCACTACGAGCGCAAGATTCAGAGGAATCCTTTGGGTGTGGTGGAAGCAAATGAACCTTTACCCGGTAGAGATAAAAGGACTGAAATTTCCCAGCTTATAACTCTGACTAAACCTCAGTCTCAGCTTGAGCAAGGCTTATCGGTTGATATTGAGAAACAGCTTGCAAACTTTAGTCTCAACACAGCGTTTACGGCTCAGCAGGAAACGTTAGGGCTGTTGGGTGGATCGGGTTCTGGTAAGAGCATGACACTGCGCTGCATTGCTGGAGTCGAAACGCCTACTAAAGGGCGAATTGTTTTGAATGGTCAAACTTTATTTGATTCAGATAAACGAATTAATCTGTCTAGCCATCGCCGCAAGGTCAGTTTGGTGTTTCAAAACTATGCTCTGTTTCCTCATATGACGGTTGCTCAAAACATTGCGTTTGGCTTGCAGCATTTGCCGAAAGCAATGCGATCGCAACAAGTAAATCAACAGCTTGCTTTGCTGCATCTACAGGGCTTGGGCAATCGCTATCCCCACCAACTTTCAGGTGGACAACAGCAACGAGTAGCCCTAGCCAGGGCACTGGCAACGGAACCGGAAGTATTGTTGTTAGATGAACCCTTTTCGGCGTTGGATACCTATCTTCGCAGTCAGGTCGAGCGTCAACTGGTTGAGACTTTATCTGCCTATAAAGGTGTCACTTTGTTTGTCACACACAACCTGGAGGAAGCCTATCGGGTATGTGAAAAACTGATGGTAATGTCAGGTGGAAAAGCGATCGCCTTTGACTCTAAACACCAGATCTTTGAACATCCCCGATCTCTACGTGTGGCTCAACTCACAGGATGCAAGAACTTTTCGCGTGCTGTTGCTGTTAGACCAAGTGCGATCGAGGCGATCGATTGGGGCGTTACCTTACAGGTTGTGGAGGCAATTCCCCAAAGTCTTACAGATGTAGGGATTCGCGCCCATCAAATTAGCCTTGTGCCCAGTTCTGCTCCCGGACAAAACAATACATTTCCCTGCTGGTTAGCTTCAACCAGTGAAACTCCTCATCGGATGACTCTTTTCCTTAAGTTGAATGGTGAGCCTCAAGGTTCACAGGACTATCACGTACAGGCAGAAATGTTCAAAGAAAAGTGGCAAGTCATTAAGGACTATCCATTTCCCTGGTACGTGCGGCTTGATCCCTTGCGACTCATTTTACTGATTGATTAAATTCAAATTTGTGTATCGACTCACACTCTTCATCCCATTAGTTTTACGTCAAACCCTAATTAAACCTGGTTTCCCTATATAGAGCAGAGATGCAAAGAGTAAAACCCGAGCTTAGTCTATTCCCTTAAGCAAGCAACTCTCTACCGCTAACACATTCCATCTCTAAAATTTTCTTCAAGGGATAGCGTAGATGCCTAGATTGTTGGCAACGGGACGTTGGCGCATTGGTACTTTAGTATGAATTGGTGCATTCAAAACGGTTGTACCTGAAGAGGTTGCAGCAACCAGTGTAGTTGAACCGCCACCATCTAGATTTAAGGCACTGTAGGCTCCTAATTCTAGAAGAATTTCGGTTAGTTCGGTCGTTGTAACCCCTTCACTATAGAGGGGCTGTTTGCCATCTACAACGATTAAAAATAACTGATTGCCTGCTCGATTAATTGCAGCCGCTACTCGTGGGTAAGGAATCCGGTTGTTGTATGAATCTAACTCTGTGTCCCTGCGATCGCCCTGCTCAATCAAAACATCACTTCCTGCGATCGCCTGAACGGTTCCTGAAGGACACTCTTGAGCAGCAATTCGTGCCTGATTATTGTCCGCAAAACATAGCACCGGCCAATCTGGATCAGCGGGAGAATAGAGGAGTCCGTTCGAGATGCCTTGCCCTAAAACATTGGTGCGATCGCCGCTGTGAGGATAATAATTCCAGGGTGTGTTCTCCTCAAAAGGATAGAAAAAGCTAGCGTTGACGGCTAGCTGTAAGTCAAACTCATCGACAAACTCTGAAGTAGTTTGAGCTTGGGTTTCTCGATTGTCTGAGGTAGGCATTCCCGGTGTTACAAATACTCGAATTCCCGGCGCAGTCAGATCAATGGTCGTAACGTGAATCACGACTGGACGAGGTAATGATTTAGCAATTCGTCGATACACGATGCCCTGAAAAAGAGTTCTTTGCTGATCGGTGCGAGGTGGACGCTGAAAATGGAGCTTACCGTAAAAAAGTAGAGGCATTGTCAGCAGCCCTGCTCCGATCACAACTAAAAATCGCTTAACATACACCTGGTATTGGTAGTTCATCAGCTTATAAAAAATTCCAGGGCTTGCATGAATAGGATAATTTACCCTGCCTCAAACTTGATTCAATTATGACAACTCCAGTTTCACTCAATTTTGCCAACCAGGACTTACGGAATTGTTCCTTTAAAGGAAAAAGTCTTAATGGTGCAAATTTTAGCAGTGCAGATATTCGGGGGTGTGATTTTAGTCATGCACTTTTGCGAGAGGCAAACTTCACTCAAGTTCGGGCTGGTCAACCTGTCAGTCGATTCATGCTTTTAGGTACAGTTGCTCTGTTCCTGGCTGGATTAGCAATTCACGCTTTTAGTCGTATGGTTTTTGGAGTTTTAGGACGTACAGCAGCAGAGCCAACCTGGACTTACGTTATTGCGCTACACGTTAGTTTAGGATTAGCAGGAGCAGGAGCCGCAGTTCTCAATCTAGAAGGACTCAAGCCAAGCGTTCAACGCTTATTGATGTTCATTTCTGGGTCTGCATCTGGAGCTTTGCTAGGCTTTTTTTATGGTGGAAGTATCGCTGACAAAAATCCTCAAGTTGCTACCGTCGCAGCAGCGATCGCCAGCTTAAGCGTCGCATTTCTCACGTTGAAGGTTAAACATCAAGCATTGGTTGTGGCGATCGCCACGGTTGGCAGCGTTGCAGCATACGGATTTGCATTTCTAGCAGCCGCAACCACCAGTGCATTTCTCAGCACACAGCACATTTTGATGGGTCTTATTTGGAGTGCTTTATCACTAGGCTATGTTGTCATTACCCTGTCTGCTTCAGTCGCCAGCCTAAAGGCTGCAAGGCGCGCTTTTAGAACCTCTTTTAAAAATGCGGATTTGACAAATGCCAATTTCATAGGAGCCAAGTTGCATAATGTTGACTTCTCTGGAGCAATTGGCACTCATTTCGCTAAGAAGTGAGTGTAAGCTTGTCTCCTTTATTTAACTAAACTCCGTGCTTGCTGTCTGGCATAATCCAGGTTTCGCTGATATTCTCCCACCTTTTGCTGAGCAGTGCTGTAGTTGAGATGAGTAGGAGGAACGGCTCTAAGTAGGGTGATCGCCCGCTCCCATTCTGCAGCAATTTGCTGCCAGTCTTGCCCAGTTTGTGCGGACTGAGCCAATAGAACTGCATTGCCAGCAGTGTTGATTGCCTGTCGGAATGCTTCATCAGCCTGTAGAGGCTGTGATAAGTTTGGAGCAGCAGGAGAGCCTGGAATAACGGGAGTATTTGAAGCCTTGGGATCGGGTGGAGGTAGATCAGGTGAAGGCTCTTCAAAAGAACCGATGACTGCCAAAATAATACCAACTAGTGTGAGTATCGACAGGACGGTAGCAGAGATTTTCCAAACGCTATAAGGGCGATCGCCTAACACTTCTCCAGTTTGGGCATTGACCATCACCTGATATTGCTTGTTTTTAAACCGATAAGCCGAAATCCATACGGGCAACAACAGATGCTTAAACGTGATAGCACTATAGTTGGTCGAAACAGAATGGATACGCTGCTCATCTCCGCCAATGTCATACCGAACATCAGAGCGAATTGGTTCTTCCATCTTGCCTTTAGCCAGTTCAAATCCCTGCTTTAAATTCACCTGATATTGCTGTGCCTTGAAGCCTGACAGATAAGATGCATCGTAGGGCGTCAGTTTAGATAAATCCCAAGGCTCTAAAGCTTCTAGTCGCTTTGTATTCACGGACTCACTGCCCGGAATCAAAATGTCGTCAAAGGAACGGTCAACTCGTCCAGAGTGTGATTGCCATCGAGTCCGCTGTACCTGACGTGTTTTGGTTTCTGACTTACCTTTTGAATTGGTCTCTGTATACGTCTCAGTTACATAATAGTGAGTGCCTCGCTCCCCGGTATAGTGACTTACCGTATAACAGTCATACGTCCAGAAGGGCAAATATACACCCTGAATACCTTCTTGCTGTGCCAGTTTTTTCAACCCGCTAGGAGCGAACCAGCGGCTGTTTATCCACTTTTGAATGCCTGCTCTAGCAACTTTTTGGCTAATGTTGAAGGGTAAAACCGCTTCTGGTGCCATTACCGGACTGGCAGAATGGGGCTGCGCCACAATGCTGGTATTGCAGAAAGGACACTGTCCTGCTACATTCGGTGGCTCAAATGTAATTTGAGCTTTGCAGCCTGGACAGTCTGCCTCCAGTGCAGTGTTAGACAGCGCTGCGAGTTGAGTGTGCTCGCTATTGAGATATGCATCGTAGGAGCGTTCCTCGACCTGTTCGGCACTTTGAGGAATTACCTCTTCTCGCCCACAATAGGGACATTTAAGCTGTCCAACTTGCGGGTCAAACTCTAGCGTGGAACCGCAGCCCGGACAAGGGAACTGCTTAATCAAAGGGTTAGCAATCGACATATCGCAGTCCTAAGGTCAGTTGTGAGATAAATGAGTTATGAGGATGCACTGCCGAGAATGTGCATCCTCATAACTCACTTGAGGTTGGCACACAATTAATTCACTGGTGGTGGTGGTAGTGTTCCCAATAAGGCTGAGAGTTCTGAAACTTCGGCGGCTCGTTTCCAGCCATCCATTCCAGCCCGCCACACATATACTTGAGCATTCAAACCGTTTTGTGGAAGTTGGCTAGCTGGGAAGGGCCCGAAGTTTTGACCGTCACGAGAGATGTGCCACTGTGGCTCAGTGGGCGGCGGTGGAGGAGTTGAAGCCGTGGGTTGAGCGGTTTGGGGCGAATTGGTTTGCATAGCATTGGTTTGCATAGCATTGGTCAACTGCTGACCCATCGCAATTCCTACGCCAAAATCTAGCGCCATGTTGCCGCCGGATGGGTTTCGGGCAGATTCTTCGATCGCATTTGCAGCTTGAAACTGAGCATACTGCTGCATGTTGCCCAAAATTCCCATTGAGGCACGTTTGTCTAACGCTTGCTCTACTTCAGGCGGCAACGAGACGTTCTCGATGAGCAGTTGGTTTAGCTCTAGTCCAAATCGCTGTACCTCAATCTGAATGCCACCTCGGATGGTTTCACCGAGTTCGCCATAACGGGCAGCAAAATCAAATAAAGGAATGCGAGAACTGCCAAACCAGGTGGCGAAAGCGGTCACAATCATGTTGCGAATTTGATTGCTGATTTCGTCTACCTGGAACAGTCCATCGGTGCTGACCAGTTGCTTTAAAAGTTCTTCGGGGTGTGCGACCCGAATGTTGTAGCTGCCAAAAGCTCGGAGCCGCACTGGACCTAGCTCTGGATCTCGAACAGTAATTGGGTTAGAAGTGCCCCACTTGAGGTTAGTAAAAATTTTTGTATTGAAGAAATAAACTTCTGCTTTAAAGGGTGAGTTGAAGCCATATGCCCAACCCTTGAGGGTACTGAGAATAGGCAAGTTTTGAGTGGTTAACTCGTACATGCCTGGCTCAAAGGTGTCTGCGACTTGACCTTCGTTGACAAATACTGCTTTTTGTCCTGGGCGGACGGTCAGCTTAGACCCCATTTTGATTTCATTGTTGTATCGCTGGAAGCGATAAACCATCGTGTCGTTGGTCTGATCCAACCATTCGATGATGTCAACAAATTCGCCTCTGATTTTATCGAAGATACCCAACTGCTGACCTCCAGGACTAACTGAGAGTAATTGTCTGTATAGACTAATGCAAGTTAACTACAAAGTACCCCGATCGAATTCCAAAATTGCTAATAATAATGTTTCAATCCTGTTTCAATAAAAAAGCAATAAAGGAAAAAGACTCCGCATTACGAAGCCTTTTTCCTTTATTGCCCTAATTTTCGGAATTGCTATATTTCTCTACCACCACTTACGTGGGTTGGTGAACCACAGCTTTTGCTGAGGTTCAGGTGGGCAGCTTTTTTCTCCTAATACTCCCCAAGTGGAAGCGTTGACGATACCACAAGCTTTAAGATGATGTTTTTGCTGGAAGGCAATGACGGCTTGTTGGGTCAGTTCGTCAAAGATGCCGTTTCGCTGTAGCTGATAACCGTGGACTTGCAGTAGTCCCTGTAGCTCTAATACATCTCTGCCTGTATCGCCTTGCTCAAGCGGGCGATCGCCTGGTTTCACCGTGGTCTTCAGGGAGAGCCAGGTTTTAGGTCCGACAACGCCATCGACAACTAACTTATTTCGCTTTTGGTAAAGCCTAACCGCTGTTTCGGTGACGCTGCCGAAGTCTCCGTCAACTCGCAAGGGAAAGCCGTGTGCCCGTAGCAGTTCTTGAACCTCAGCGACAGCAGAGCCCGCATCCCAAGGATATAGGACTGGTCCAGTAAAAGCAGTGGCAATGGGCTTATTGGGGTTAATACTCATCAAGGTATCCTCTGCCGCTTAACGCATCCTCTCTTAGAGTAGGTGTAGAGCGTTGTATATCTCAACACTCATGGCAGAAGTACCCAGTTATCTATTTTTCATCTCGCCCGTGGACCTGAGCTGGAGGGCAGGTTGCTTCAACAGCAGTGAAGGGCTCAAGAATTTTGTAGGTGTGGCTTGCTCCTTCAGGTACAGACCAGGAATCACCCGGTTCGAGTAGGACGGTTTGCCCTTCTAGGTGTAGCTCGGCTCGACCCTGAATCACGTAGCCGACTGTTTCATACTCACGTTGTGCTTCGGGCTTTGGCTCGCTTGCGGGTGCTTCTTCCCAGAGACGCATTGCAACTTTTTTACCCGATGCCAGGTATTTCTGACCCATTTCACCTTTTGGAGAATAGGTAGAATTGATTTTTGTGACGGTGGTATCAGCCATATCTATTAACCATGAGTTTTACGCTCACGAAGCGTGAGTTCTGCTTTCATCCTCCAAATTTGAATAATGTTTTACCTCCTTCTACGGAAGTAAGTCTGTCGGCGCTGCGATCACGCGTTTTTCGCCACTCTAGATCAGAGGTAGAACTTCACAATGCGCGCAGAATCTTAGATGTATCCGCCATGCGATTGCATAGTTTGGATTTGATTGGGAAGAATTTGCCTGTCCCAATAGCTCAAACTAGGCAAGATTGAGTTAATTAATTCGGCTTACTGATAGAGGGCGATCGCTTCTGAGGATAGAGACAAACGGTATGTCACTTGTCCTATTCTGACTTTGTACAAATTGCTGTAATGCCCGCAGCGGAAAGCAATGTCTTAATATCGTCGTTCACAATGCCACAGGAAATTGCTGATTTAGTTCGTGAGCTTCGACAGCAGCTTGGTCTTTCCCAGGAGAAGCTAGCTGCTAAGCTAGGTGTTTCGTTTCGTACTGTCAATCGATGGGAAAATGGGCACACGCTGCCTTCTGCTTTAGCCTTAAAGCAAGTTGAGGAATTGCTGCACCAGATGAGCCATTCATCTAAGGCGACAGTTCGTGACTGTGGCAAAAATCTGCTATCCCATTACTTTCAGGAGAGGAGTAGAGACGGTGACTGAGGACGGGGCGGCGATCGCTAAAAGCCTCTTCATGGGTGGTGGAGAGATGGGGGCACTGATGCGATCGCACGATTGGTCGCAAACATTGCTAGGTCCAGTCGAGAACTGGTCACAAGGGCTAAAAACCGCTGTGCGGATTATGCTGACCTCCCGCCAAGCCATGTTTGTTTGGTGGGGTGAAGACCTGATCAATCTCTACAACGATGCCTACAGAGACATCCTGGGTGGTAAGCACTCACAAGCACTTGGACAACCTGCCTCCGAGGTCTGGCACGAGATTTGGGATCAGGTCGGTCCACGGGCTGAATCGGCAATGATCAAGAATGAAGGCACCTATGACGAAGCGCTGCTGCTAATTATGGAGCGCAACGGCTACCCCGAGGAGACATATTACACGTTCTCCTATAGCCCCATCCCTGATGATCAGGGGCGTACAAGTGGCATCATTTGCGCCAACACAGACGATACTCGACGCATTATCGATGAGCGACAATTGCTGCTATTACGGGAACTGGCAGCCAAGACGGCAGATTCACGAACCTTTGATGGAGCTTGTACGCTTAGCGCAAACTGCTTGGGCACCAATCTCTATGATCTTCCCTTTGCGATGATTTATTTGGTTGGTCCAGATGACCAATGCGCTGTTTTAGCGGGAACCAGTGGGATTGAGCGAGGACATGCGCTAGCTCCCGAAACAGTTGCTTTGGATGAGGACTCGATTTGGCCTTTTGCAGCGGTGCTCGAATCTCATCAGGTTTTTTTAATCTCTGATTTAAATGCACGGTTTAACCATTTGCCGATGGGACCTTGGCCGCGATCGCCCCATCAAGCGGTAGCCGTGCCGATCGCCCCTTCTGGGCAGACGGGAAAAGCGGGTATTCTGGTTGCTGGTTTGAACCCATTCAGGCTGTTTGACGACAACTATCGGGGTTTTATTGATCTGGTTGCGGCTCAAATTGCTGCCAGCATTGCCAATGCCCAGGCATACGAGGAAGAACGTAAACGGACAGAAGCTCTGGCAGAGCTTGACCGGGTTAAGACGGCGTTTTTCAGCAACGTCAGCCATGAGTTTCGTACTCCACTCACGCTCATGCTTAATCCGCTGGAGGACGTTTTAGCCAACCCTTCCGGTCCTTTGCCGAGCGATCGCCAGCAACTAGAAGTCGCCTATCGCAACTCTCAACGTCTGCTGAAGTTGGTCAACACTTTGCTAGACTTTTCCCGAATTGAGGCAGGGCGAATTGAGGCAACGTATGAGCTGACCGATTTAGCAGCGCTGACCGCTGAATTGGCAGGCGTATTTCGCTCTGCAATTGAGGGAGCGGGAATCCGTTTGCGAGTAGACTGCCCACCCTTACCTGAACCGAGTTATGTCGATCGGGAAATGTGGGAAAAGATTGTGTTGAATCTGCTCTCCAATGCCTTTAAATTCACCTTTGAGGGAGAAATTGCGGTTGTTTTGCGCTTCTGTGATGACCATGTTGAGCTAGATATACAAGATACGGGTACTGGTATTCCTGCTAATGAGTTGCCTCGCATCTTTGAGCGGTTTCACCGGGTTCAGGGTGCAAGGGGACGGACTTATGAGGGGTCAGGGATTGGTCTGTCGCTGGTTCAAGAACTGGTACATTTACACGGTGGCTCAATTCAGGTGAGGAGTGTAGTTGATCAGGGAACTTGCTTCACTGTGTCGATTCCTACTGGATACACTCACTTGCCTGGCGATCGCCTTCGCCAGAGTGAAACTCAACCCATCAGTGGTATTCAAACCCCAACTTCAACGGCAAACGATACATCTCCTTACATTGAAGAAGCATTACGTTGGTCCTCAGAAAAAAGTGAGGAGGTAGGCGAGTTAGAGAGTAAGAGCTATTTCTCTACTCCTTTGCTCTTCAACTCTTTTTCCCCTTCACTCTCTGCCTCCCGAATTCTGCTGGTTGACGACAATGCCGATATGCGTGACTACATCAAGCGCCTGTTGAGCCAGCACTACAACGTAGAAGCGGTGTCAAATGGAGTTGCGGCGCTAGCAGCCATTCGTCAGCAAATCCCTGATTTAATTCTGACAGATGTAATGATGCCAGAACTGGATGGGTTTGGGTTGCTGCGTGAGTTGAGGGCTGATCCGCAGACCCAGGAGTTGCCTATCATTTTGCTTTCTGCCCGTGCTGGAGAAGAGTCTCGCATTGAAGGACTGGAAGCAGGAGCCGATGACTATCTGGTTAAACCCTTCTCCGCTCGGGAACTGTTGGCACGAGTAGAGGCAATGTTGAAACTATCTCAAGTGCGGCAGGAGACGATTCGGCAGGAGCGAGTCCAGCGGCAGGAAGTCGAGATAGCCAAGGCGCAGCTAGAGTCTGTTTTATCCAGTATTAACGATCAGTTTTTGGTTTTAGATCGGGAGTGGCGCTATGTCTACGTCAATAACCGAGTCGTGGAAACTGTTGGCATGTCAAGGGAAGCACTGCTAGGCAGAAGCATTTGGGAGGTGTTTCCAGAGACCGTGGGTAGTGAGTTTGAGACACAGGTGAGGCTGGCGATCGCAAACGAGACGGCGGTTCATTTCGAGTACTACTATTCTGATTGGGACCGCTGGTTTGAGAATCATGCGTATCCTTCTCTGGATGGGCTGACGATCTTTGTGACGGATATTAGCGATCGCAAACGAGCTGAAGCAGCACTACGAGAAAGTGAGGCACGCTTCCGTACTCTTGCTAGTCATGCCCCTGTGGGTATCTTTATGACTGACGTGAATGGAAATTGCGTGTATGTTAACGAAAGCTGGTGTAGCATGGCAGGCATGTCACCGGAGGCAGCTCAAGGAAAAGGCTGGATGACTGCTTTACATCCGGACGACCGAGAGCGAATCACTAACGCATGGTATGAATCTGCTCAAAATGCAGAGATCTTTGCGGCTGAGTATCGCTTTCAAACACCACAGGGCAATATTACTTGGCTGCAAGGGAGTGCAGCAGCCTTACAGCGTGATACTGGAGAGATTGTAGGCTATCTCGGTACGCTAACAAATATCAGCGATCGCAAACGAATTGAAGAAGCCCTACAGCAGCGCGAAACAGAACTTCGATTAGTCACGAATGCTGTTCCTGCTTTGATCTCATTTGTAGACTCAGAGCAACGCTTCCGCTTTAACAATCGAGGATATGAGGAATGGTTTGGATATTTGCCAACGGAGATCTATGGCAAGCACATTCGAGAGGTACTGGGTGAAGCTGTTTATGAAACCGTTCAGTCGTATGTCGAGCAGGTTTTAGCTGGACAGCAAATTACTTTTGAGAGCCAAATACCTCACCAGGATGGTAGTCTTCGTTATGTCAGCGCAACTTATGTTCCTCGATTTAATAGTGAGGGATCTGTTGAAGGTTTTGTGGCACTAATTAATGATGTTAGCGATCGCAAACAAGCTGAAGCCATCTTGCGTCAGAGCGAAGATCGTTTGCGTATGGCGATTGAGTCAGCGCAGCTAGGTACCTGGGATTGGAATCTTAACACTAATGAACTAACCTGGGATGCAGGCTGTAAAGCCATGTTTGGTTTGCCCCCGGAGGCAGAAAGCAGTATCGAAGTCTTTTATGAGGGGCTGCATCCTGATGATCGCGAACGATTGGAACAGGTGGTGCAATGGTCGCTCGATCCAGCTAACGATGGCATTTATGATGTGGAATACCGCACCATCGGTATTCAAGATGGGGTTGAACGTTGGGTCAAGGCAAAAGGGCAGGTCTATTTTGATCATGCTGCACATCCACAGCGCTTTGTCGGTACGTTGTTAGATATCACTGAGCAAAAACGAGTAGAAATAGAGCGAGAACGACTTTTAACCAGAGAGCAAGCTGCACGAGAACAGGCGGAGGCTGCAAATCGCATCAAAGATGAGTTTTTAGCAGTGGTATCTCATGAATTGCGATCGCCCCTCAACCCAATTTTAGGTTGGGCAAAACTCCTGCGAAGTGGTCAGTTAGATGAGCAAAAAACACAACATGCTCTAGAGGTGATTGAGCGAAATACTCAGATGCAGGCTCAATTGATTAATGATTTGCTGGATGTATCTCGAATTCTTCGAGGCAAACTCAGCCTAAACATTACCCCAGTTGATTTAGCCTCTACGATTGAATCTGCACTGGAAACAGTACGTCTAGCAGCGGAAGTCAAATCTATTCAAATCCATACTCTGCTTGACTCAGAAGCTAAACATGTTTCAGGCGATTCAGATCGATTACAGCAAGTCGTTTGGAACCTTCTATCAAATGCAGTGAAGTTCACAGCTCAAGGCGGACAGATCAAGGTAAGGCTAGAGCGTTACTCACCAAGCCATGCTCAAATCACCATTACTGATACTGGCAAAGGCATTGATCCCAGTTTTTTACCGCACGTGTTTGACCGTTTTCGACAAGAAGATGCTGCCACAACTCGACAATTTGGAGGACTGGGGCTAGGGCTAGCGCTTGTCCGCTACTTGGTGGAACTGCATGGCGGTACAGTCGAAGCAAATAGTCTTGGTGAGGGACAAGGAGCAACCTTTACAGTTCAATTGCCATTAACATCGCCTCAGTTGGCGGCAGTTCAAGAGATGGAACTGTCTAAGCCAGTGTTGGATTTGAATGATATCCGAGTGTTGGTAGTGGATGATGATGCTAGCACCCGTGAATTTATATCCTTTTTGTTAGAGCTACACCGAGCAAATGTGATAGCCACCTCGACTGCAAATGAAGCGATCGCCCTATTAACTCAGTTCAAGCCAGACATAATACTCAGCGATATTGGTATGCCTGAGGTTGATGGCTACATGCTGATGCAACAGGTAAGAGCTTTATCCCCAGAGCAGGGAGGTCAGACTCCGGCGATCGCACTCACTGCCTATGCAGGTGAAATCAACCATCAGCGGGCAATTACTGCCGGATTTCAAAAACATATTTCAAAGCCCGTAGAGCCAAATATGCTGATTGAGGCGATCATGAGTTTAGTGGAAGGGAGATAGAGATTTTTTGGATCAACTATCCCTCTCCCGCAGGAGAGGGACTTTTCTAAATCACCGTGAATCTGCTCCAGCTTCTCTCAATCTTCTGAGGATTTGAAGTTCCTCAGGAGTTGCCCAGCGTGAAATCCTCTCCATGAGTAAAGGCATCAGACGGTTACCCCATACCGCTAAATAACTTTGCCAGCCCACCAAAATTTCTGGTGTTCCCTTTTGCAGACCTGCTATCAGAGATCGAGCAACCTGCTCAGGAGTAGAAGGTACAACCCACCGAAACCAGCGGAAGTTTCGCACCATATCAGTGTCTGTGAGTGAAGGCAATAAGGCGACGACTCGAATGTTGTGAGCCGACAGTTCGTTTCGCAGAGCTTGCGTGAAGCCTAGAATCGCAAACTTGGTTGCAGAATAAGTTGCCATTGTGGGAGCGGCGATCTTTCCCATCAAGCTCGATACGTTGACGATGGTTCCTTGCTGCTGCACAGCCATGCGGCGGGCAATGAGTCGCGTGATGGTATACATTCCCAGCAGATTGATTGCGATCTCTTCCTGCACTTGCGGCAGTTGAGATTGAAGAAAAGGAACTTGATGGGCAATTCCAGCACAGTTAACCAGCAAGTGAATTGGTCCGTGATCTCGCCAGATTTGGGCGATCGCAATATTCACGTCTACCGTTTGAGTAATATCTAAGGCTACGGGCACTGCTTCGGCTCCGATTACCTCAATTTCGGTAGCGACTTCAACTAAGTGTGCATGAGTGCGGGCGATCAGGATCAGCCGTTGAACTCCCTGATGGGCCAGTTCGAGTGCAATTGCTCGACCAATGCCTCTAGAAGCACCCGTAATGAGAACAGTTTTACCTTGAAGATGCATGGCTTTAGCCTCCGATGAGGGTCATTGATGATGCGATTAGCCAAGGAATGAATGGAGAAAGGGCAAATAAACCTGAGATTGGTTTGTGTGGGGGCTGTTATTTGCCAGTTTGTTGCTTGTCAGTCTGTTACTTGCCAAAAGCAACAGGTGAATCTGAGGGGTGTGAATGGAGGAGAGGACTCAAATTCACAGGAACGTTTCAGAACTTAATCAATGGCAGTTAATCAGGCTGGAGCCAAGATCGATATCAAGCATCAGTTGCGCGTTTTCTGAAAACAAGATTCAATCTGAACTCGTCAGTACACACCCTAGCAAGGGGATCAAGTAGCTGCAATCATTATTAATGAAAAAACCGAATCGTAACGGAGGGATACAAAGCTCTCAGAAATTATTAGGAAATTAAGCAGGTCCGTGAAGAGCTGCTTTTGCTTGGCAGTTGTCGAATACTGTTAAGCGGAGAACCGTTGATGGCAATTGCTAAGAAATGAGAAACTCTGATCTCTGTCAGGATATCTGAGTTTGCTCGATCGTTTCTAAAATGTTGGCTGCTACTGCTCGGCCGGTTTCACAGCCGCCTTCCATGTAGCCTTTAGCTCCAGGTGAGCAATGTTCTCCAGCAAACCAGAGGTTGCCAACTCGCTCTGACTCGGCTCCGCCAAACTTTGTCCATTGACCAACCAGATAGCAGGAATAGGAGCCTTTTTGGTAAGGTTCGCCTGCCCAAAAGGCACGAAGGGCACGTCCCTCTTTAACTTGGCTGATGCCTGGAAAGATTGGCTCTAGCTCAGAGGTCATTGCCCAAGCGTGAGCTTCGGGGGAGCCGCTGCCCAGTGCTAGACCGCGATCGCCTCCCGTCAAGCTAGCTAACCAGGCTTTTTCACCAGGGGCATAGCGGGTACTCTCCCAGGCGCTCTGGAAAGGCAGATCGGTAAAAACGGCTGCTGTTGAATGGTAGCGGGTGCGCCAAATGCGTTCTCGGAAGGGCGTGATCAGCTTGGTGCCTGTGCCATAGCCCAACTGGTCGATGACCGCACGCTTAGTGGGCGGCAAATCAACCCTTAAATCGATGTGTCGCAGCACCGTGAAAGGCACGGTCAGCATCACATGCTCATAGGTGCGCTCAAAACTGTTTTGTCCCTGACGCAATCCAACCTGATAGCGATCGCCTGAGGTGCTGCGGAGAGATTCTAACACAGTTCCGGTTTCAATCGAGCTGTTTATCTGTTGCGCCAGTCGTTGGGGAATTTGCTCATTGCCACCGGCAACATGATATCGCTCGTCGCTGATGCCGTAGACCTGCCACAAACCGGCTTTAGTGCCAATCAGAAACAGCAGGTTGAGGCAAGACTGCTCTTCTGGGTTGCGTCCGTGTTCGGCGGTGTAAGCCACCCGCAATAGCTTGTTTAAGGTGGGGTTGATGGGGGCTGCGTTGAGGTAATCTGCAAGCGAAGTTTGATCGAGCCGAATTGCCTCAGGAGTGGGTGATCGATAGGTCAAATCCCAGCCTTCTAGGGATTCTAAATCCTGTTCAATCTGCCTTGCTAAAGGTAAAAAGTCTTCAATGACTGCTTTTAGATCTAGCTTGTTGCCATCAAAAAACAAGGTGCCTAGCTCCAATCCAGCATCGGCGGTTTCCAGATCGATGATTTCCAGTCCCAGGGTTTCTGCTAGCGATCGCAAATGGGTATGTCCCGTATCCAAAAACTCGCCACCCAGTTCGACCGCTGTGGGAATTCCTGCAGCGTTGGCAATACTCCGCATCCGTCCGCCAACGCGGTGAGTCGCCTCCACCACATCCACATCAATGCCTGCCTGCCGTAAATGATAGGCAGCCGTTAAACCTGCAATACCTGCTCCAACAATTAGCACTGTTGCGTCTGCATTGTTAGAGGTAAAGCCGATGGGAGAATGGGGCGATCGCGATAGTTGCTCAAGTTGTTTGTGGGGATTGGTGGCGAGGGTGGTGGCGATCGCTGCACTTCCATATAGCATTTGTCGTCGTGACATCTGCTCTCCCAAAAGTCCTTGAACTTCTGCTGGGGGAATATCCGATTGAACCGAAAGTTGAGCAATTCTATACGCTCGACGTAACCAACTTGTTAAGGCATCTCTAGCCATAAAGAAAAAGAAAAAAGAATGAAGTGAGATCCGTGTTAAAGGCGGAATTGAAAAACTGTGTCTGTTTCAATTATCGCTTCAACTACGGTACAGAAATAACTATTTGATCTGGGTGCTGCGTGAGACAGTACTTTAAAGATTGGGTTAATTGCGATCAAAGCTAAGTCTCGGTGATAACTTTTGAAGATTTGAGGATAACGGATGGAAGTTTTTCAAGCCCGTTTTGAGCATCTTGATGAAGTATCGAAGTTGTTTGATCAATATCGCGTCTTTTACCAGTCATCCTCAAATCTTGAAGCTGCTAAAGAGTTTCTTCAAGAGCGTTTACACAAGAAGGATTCAACTATCTTTGTGGTTCAAGATGATGGTCACATTGTGGGATTTACACAGCTTTATCCTAGTTTTTCTTCAGTGTCGATGAAGCGTATTTGGATTTTGAATGATTTGTTTGTTTCGCCAGCTTGGCGAAACAAGGGGGTTGCAAAGCTGTTGTTGAGAGCAGCAGAAGACTTTGCAAGAAAAACGGAAGCTGTTCGCATCACGTTAGCAACGCAAACTTCTAATACTGCTGCTCAAGCACTCTATGAATCCCTTGGGTATTGCAAGGATGAGGCGTTTTATCACTATTCGTTACGGTTAGTAGCGGCGTAACAAACAGTTTTAGTGCGAGTTAAGATACTCACACTAAAAATAAAATGTTTATCTTCTGGTTGCCTGATCAAACTCCGAAAACCACTACATACCTGAGTAATGTATACCTGAGCGATGCAGCAAATCTAAAGCGTTGAGTTTCGCTCTGCTCTACCCAACCTACACAAATTACAGGTAGTAGAACCGATAGGTTGGGTGAAGCACAGCGAAACCCAACCGAATTTAGGCAATTGTCAGGTTCCGTATTGTTCTACCCAACCGACCTCAAAAGATCGGTCAGTCAAGGCTTATCCTATCCAAGGATTGGCGAATGTTAAGCCCAAGTTTGTTAGAGCAAGCCAACAAAGTGTAACGGGCCATGTCCACTGATTAACTCAATCAGCAGAGCCAGGAATCCCAACATAGCGAGCCGACCGTTCCAGACCTCAGCAGCAGTGGTCATGCCCCATTCCCACCGCTCTTGGGGGTAAAGTTTGGTGTCTTTGTCAGGACGCATCACTTCAGAGAGGTTGACGCTAGGTGAGTTCAGGGCATCTGTCACCATTTCAGCCAAGTCTTCAATGAAAACGGGGTGGGTGTTGAGCGCAGGAACTCGATGAAACTCGTGAATGCCTGCTTCTTCAGCTACTTCCCGATATTCCATGTCTATCTCTTGCAAGGTCTCGATGTGTTCTGAGACAAAGCTGATCGGCACGACGAGCAGGTTTTGTACGCCTTCAGCGGCGAGTTCGGCGATCGCATCTTCCGTGTAGGGCTTCAGCCACTCCACTGGACCAACTCGACTCTGATAAGCCAGGGTGTGAGCGTTGGAGCGGTTGAGGGTTTGCATGATCAGGGCAGTGCATTCCTGGATTTCCCGCTGGTAGGGATCGCCTGCCTCTTCCACATAGCTAACTGGAACCCCGTGAGCGCTAAAGAAAATATGCACGTCGTCAGGGTTAGGGAACTTGTCTAGTTCTTGGGCGATCAGTTGCGCCATTGCCTGGAGATATCCAGGTCGGTTATACCAGGAGGTAATGACAGTATGTTCTACCTGATGCAGAGCTGGATCTTCCTGCCAGAGCGCTTCCAGCAGCCGGAAGCTAGAGCCGCTGGTGCTAATGGAGAATTGCGGATAGAGCGGTAGGATAACGAGCTTTTCAATGCGATCGCGCTTGATTCGGGCGATCGCCTCTTCGGTGAAGGGATACCAATAGCGCATCCCGATGTAAACCTGAGCGTCCTGTCCTTTTGCCTTCAACGAAGACTGAAGTGCCTTTGCTTGCTCTTCGGTAATCCGCCGCAGTGGAGAGCCGCCACCAATTTGCTTGTAGTTTTCTTGAGACTTTTTGGCTCGGCTAGTAGATATCAGCCATGCCAGGGGTTTCTGCAACCAGGGGAACGGCAGACGAATGATCTCCGGGTCAGAAAACAGGTTGAATAGAAAAGGACGGACATCCTCCAACTGGTCTGGCCCACCTAGATTAAGCAGTAAAACCCCAACACGCCCCATAACGGTTACAGCTTCCCCAACGTTTTAATATTTGTTAATGATTTTAACAATGAAACTTACTGACTAACTCAATCGGCAGCAAGATCAGCATCAAAATCCTCTCCATTCTCAGTAAAGTAGTTCACGAGATAGAGATTCCTGTAGATGTTGACGGACTGTGCGATTTTTGAGCCACCCATGACATTATCGTTAAACCCACTGCTGAAATCAGGAAAGTCTTCAACAGATTTTCCTGGTTCATCCAGATTTGGTTTAACGCTCATGGACTACTTGCTATCTTAAGTTCTTATTAAAGACTGGACACTTGTTGATACGCAAGTTAAAACTTGCCATTTTGACTAGATTCGTCGTTATTCGTTGTTATGAGTGATTCAACTGCGATCGATGCTCGAATTGTTCAGCTTAACCAACGCTTGAAGGCGGCTCGTCTGGGGCTACAGGTCGAGCGTCGAGGACAAAAGCTGAGCTTGCGGGGTACTCTGCCGCCACGACCAGGGAGCGATCGCCTGCGATCGCACCAGCAGCGCATCAGTTTAGATATTCCTGCTACAGCGGCAGGGCTAAAACAAGCGGAACAAACCGCTAAGGTGATTGCGGCACAGTTGATTCAAGATACGTTTGACTGGCGTGATTATTTGCCTCTGGTGGGCGGCGGGCGGCTGCATCAAATGGATTTGGCTGAAAAGCTGGATGCTTTTGAGCAGCATTTTCTGGCACAGTCGCACACGGCTGACATGGCTTCGGTGAAAACGACCTGGAAGAAAGCTTATGCGCCTTATTTGAATAAGTTGGGGGCGATCGCTCAAGCTCGTAACTTTACTTTGACGGAAGCAATCTACGCGACGGTGCAGTCTACCCCAAACAATTCCCGCAGCCGTCAGGTTTGCTGTACGGCTTTGAATGCTTTAGCCGAGTTTCTCAATCTAGAGTTGCCCACTCCGCTAAAGAGTTTGTGGGGAACCTACAGCCCCAGCCGTACTCAAATGCGGCATTTGCCTTCAGATGAGGAAATTGTGAGGGCGATCGCCCAAATTCCCAACCCTAACTGGCGATTTGTTTATGGGATCATGGCGACCTACGGACTGAGAAACCACGAAGTTTTCTTCTGTGACTACGCTGCGCTAGAGCAGGGCAATTCCGAAGCTACGGTTGAAGTCTTGCCCACAACTAAAACCGGACTGCACGAGGTCTGGCCCTTTTACCCAGAATGGGTTGAGCAGTTTAACTTGCGAGAGATATGCCTGCCGCCAGTCAACACAGATTTGACGCAAACTACCCTACAGCGGATTGGGCAGCAAGTTACCGCTCAGTTTCGCCGCTATAAGCTGCCCTTTTCACCTTATGACCTGCGCCATGCTTGGGCTGTGAGAACAATTCACTTTGGTTTGCCCGACACCGTCGCTGCTCAGATGATGGGACATTCGGTTGCAATTCATAATCGCACTTACCACCGCTGGATTACCCGTCGTGATCAGCAACAGGCGGTTGCCTCAGCTTTGAGTCAGAGCCAGATGAGTTGGCAAGGATGACTTGTCGCTCTGCAATTTCGGTGTCATAAAGGACACAGTAAACAGGAAGCATCTAACAGCTACCCGTTTTTCACCTGAAGTTCTTATTTCTGGAGCCTGTTTGAATAATGCTAGCCACAAAGCGAGTAGCAACCGTAGCCCTATTAGGGTTGTCCTTTAGCCTGCTGTCCAATGACTCTGCTCATGCTATCAGTTTCACTTTTACTAAGATCGCTGATACTAGCACTTTCATTCCTGATGGGACTGGGACTTTTACTGAATTCCATGCGCCTTCTATCAGTGGCAGCAATGTGGCTTTTTTAGGCAAGGGCAGTGGTTTTCAGCGGGGAATCTACACCGGACTGGGAGATGGGTTAGACAAAGTCGTTGACACTAATACCCCTATTCCTGGGAGTCCTAATGGTTCTTTTACTAATTTTATCGATTCTTCTATCAGTGGTAGCAATGTAGCTTTCTTAGGGTTTGGTGATGGCAGCTCTCAAACAGGTATTTATCTCAGTACTGAGCAAGGTTTGGCTGTGGTAGCAGACCGCAACACTCCTATTCCGGGTGGCAATGGTAACTTTACCGGCTTCAATGTTCCCGATCTCAGTGGAAATAATGTCGTTTTCTTAGGAACTAATGGTCAGGGCAGTCCAGGAATTTATCTTGATAACGGAGATCAACTGACCGTAGTAGCAGACCCGAATACTCCGATACCAGGTGGCACTGGTAACTTTATTAGTTTTCTCTCTCGTGCTGTAAGTGAGGACGGGGTAGCTTTTCAGGGGATTGGTCGTGACCAGTCTGGTATCTACACTAATATTGGAGGGAGTTTGGCTGTAGTAGCAGACCGCAACACACTTGATCCTGCTAGTAACAACAACTTCACTGACTTTTTCATGCCTCCTGCTTTAAGCGGAGATAACGTAGCATTTGGGGGACTCAGTGTTGGGTGGGATCAGGCTGGAATTTATACGAAAGTGGGAAGCCAACTGAATGCGGTGGCAACAAATTCCCCCGATCGCGGAGTCCTAGAATTCATTAACTTCATGAGCGCTCCGTCAATTAGTGGAAGTAATACAGCCTTTTTAGCGGGCTTTGACTCAGCAATTTACACAGATGTCGGTGGCTCTTTTGCAAGACTGATTGGGCGCGACGACACTTTGGATGGTAAGACTTTAACGTCTGTTGATTTCAGCCCAATTTCTAATGGGTTAAGTGATGGTTCTTTAGCGTTCTTGGCTCGTTTTTCCGATGGTTCTCAGGGCATCTTTCGTGCAGATTTGGTTTCTCAACCTCCTCAACCAGAGCCAGTGCCAGAGCCTACCCCACTGTTGGGTTTGCTGCTAGTGGGAATATTGGGAGGAGCCTCACAGCGGCTTTCTCGCCCTCAACTCGATTCTAGAAATACTCCATCCTAGTAATACGACGACGCAACTTTGGTTTTACCATCCACTCCCCTTTAGGGGTGGATGGTAAAACCAAACATTTCTAACCTACTAGCTCAGGCTGTTTCTTAGCGGGTTCTTCTTCGGGTAAACCGGCTGCTCGGTTGTAGACTTTGACGTATTCCTTGGCGTATTTTTCCCAGCTAAAGTCCTGGCTCATGCCGCGCTTTTGCAGTTCTTTCCACTGCGGCTTAAACTGGAAGCCTTCCCAGGCTCTTACCAGACAGGTGTACAAATCCAAAGGTTCGTAGCGATCGAAGCAGTACCCGGTTCCGGTTCCTGTTGCCGGAACGTGATGCTCGACGGTATCGACTAAGCCGCCTGTGCGTCGCACAATCGGAACGGAGCCGTAGCGCAAAGCCAGCATTTGGCTAATGCCGCAAGGCTCAAATCGGGATGGCATTAGGAAAGCGTCGGTGCCTGCGTAGATTCGTCTAGACAGGGCATCGTTATAGAGCAGGTAGGCGGACATGCGACCGGGAAAGCGGGAGGCAATTTGCCAAAGCTGGGTTTCGTAGTAGCGATCGCCCGTTCCTAACACCACAAGCTGAGCATTGGTATAAGCCATGAAGCGATCGAGCATCTGAATTACCAAATCCAGCCCTTTCTGCTCAACCAGGCGTGACACCATGCCGATGAGGAAGGCTCCAGAATTGACCTCTAAGCCGACCTCTTCCTGAAGCGCAATTTTGTTTGCTTTGCGGTTGTCTACTGTCTCTGCCGTGAAAGTTTTGGCAATGTGCTTATCCACAGCTGGGTCATACGCCTGAGTGTCAATGCCGTTGAGAATGCCAACTAGCTTACCGCTGATGAAGGAAAGCAAGCCTTCCAGCGTTTCGCCATAGGCTGGGGTTTGAATTTGCTGGGCGTAGGTGGGCGAAACGGTATGCACGACATCCGCAAACTGTACGGCAGCAGCCATTGTGTTGTGTCCTTGCATATACCAGGGGCACCAGGTCATGCGCTCTAGTTTCCAGCGCCACGGCCCTTGATAAGCCAGATTGTGGATGGTGAATACGGTACTGATATCAGGAGATTGGTGCATCCACACGGGAATCATGCCTGTATGCCAGTCGTGACAGTGAATGACCTGAGGTTTCCAGTAGTTCCAGGCAAACTCAGCCGCACCGTTGGCAAAGAGGGTAAACCGCCAGTCTTCGTCTTCGCCGCCGTAGATGTTGCGACCGGCGAAGGACAGGTGCCCAAACAGGTAAAGCGGAATGTCTGAGCCAGGTAGAGTAGCCTCGTAGACATCGAAGCTCTCGAACATGGCAGAGCCAGACCAGACCGGATCTGGAGGAATCTCAATCTTGTCAGGCATGAAGCCGTAGTAGGGCATGAAGATGCGGACATCATGGCCCATGTCTTTTAGGACTTTGGGTAAGGCCCCAACTACGTCTCCCATGCCGCCGACTTTGGCAAGTGGCGCTGCTTCCGCTGCAACAAACAGAATTCGCATCTGACCTGATTTCCCTCGCGATATTAATCCACTAGAACAAGTCTAAGGGGGCGTGGCGATCGGGCCTAGAGCAGATTGAGAATGCGTAAGTTTCTGATTAAGAACCGCGCTGAATTTGGGTAAAGATTTCGTTCAAAATCTCCTGTGCGCCCTGTTGCTTCAAGCGGTTCGCCAGGTCAATGCCTAACTGCTCTGCCTGATCAGCTGTGCCAGTCAGGGTATCTTTAACCAGGGTTTGTCCATCCAGGCTAGCGACAATGCCTGTTAGCGTCAGGGTGTCGCCCTGCAAGCTGGTGTTTACGCCGATGGGAACCTGACAGCCGCCTTCTAATTCACGCAGAAAGGAGCGTTCGGCATAGCAGCGGTAGGCTGTGGGCGGATGTTCTAGGGCTTTTAGCAGCGACAGAATTTCGTTATCTTCGGCGCGGCACTCGATGCCTAGTGCGCCCTGACCGACCGCATGGAGGGAAACTTCGGGGGAGAGGACTTGGTGGATGCGATCGCCCATTCCCAACCGTTGCAACCCTGCTACTGCCAGAATAATTCCGTCATATTCGCCTGCATCTAGCTTGCCCAAGCGAGTATTCAGGTTGCCGCGAATGTCTTTAAAGGTGAGATGAGGATAGTGGTGACGCAGTTGAGCCAGTCGCCGCAAGGATGAAGTGCCGATCACTGCGCCTTCGGGCAAGGTGTCGATTTGCTTATCCTTGTGGTTAGCGTGGACGACCAGCGCATCTGCGGGGTCTTCTCGCTCGGTAACGCAGCCGAGTATCAAACCTTCGGGCAGGCGGGTGGGTAAATCTTTGAGAGAGTGAACCGCAAAGTCAATTTCTCCCTCGAGCATCCCCACTTCTAGCTCTTTGGTGAATAGCCCCTTGTCGCCAATTTTGGCTAGCGCCACATCCAGAATCTTGTCGCCATGGGTGCTCATGGTGTGGACTTCAAAGGTTCGGTCTGGAAAGGCTTTCTGTAGATGCTCTTGCACCCAGTGAGTCTGAACGAGTGCGAGCTGGCTCTTACGGGAACCGATGCGGATGGTACGGGGAGGACTTGCGATCATTTGTGAAGCGTTGTTTAGAAAACTTACGAATGTTAAGCGAGCAGGCGATTTCAGCCGCCTAATCAGCTTAGCGTAGGGGGTCATCTTTAGGAAGAGAAGGGGCTAGGGGGTGGGGGTTAGGGGCTAGAGGTTGAGGAGCTGCGCTCCGGTAATTCCCGATTTCCGCCCGTAGTGAGTAGGCTAAGCCTGCTGGTTAAGAATAATTAACGCGATCGCCTTCCCCTAGCTCCCAACCCCTAGCTCCTCCCTCTCATCCCAGGTTGCGACGGGACGCAGTACAGCCGGAATTTCTTGATCGTAGGGAAATTCTAAAATTGTTTCCCGCAAGCCCAGATAGCCTGATTCGCTGAAGGACAGTAGCATTCGCTGGAGCGCAAGCCAGATTTCGGATTCGTATTCCCATTCCCGGTCGAAGGGAGCTTGGGCGGCGATCGCCTTCAAGGCCCAGAAATAGGTGTTTCGTACTACGGGTCCGTTCTTTTTGTAGGGCGGCACATCTTCGGGATGCAAAAACAAAACCTGGTCTTCGATTCTCGCTCTCATGCGGTTAACTTACGCCTTCAGCGCAACGAATTAGTGCATTAGTATTACTCTTTCAAACATATCAAATCCCTCATAGTGCTAGCCGCACACTGTAGGACACGTCTTTGCGTGAAAGTTCCCGCTGCGCGGGAACTTTCACGCAAAGACAATTTGGTCAAGGCGCGTAGCGCTGGATCGAATCACTCAAAAAGTGCGTTCTTGTAGGACTGTTCCATCGTTGGCTACAACGACATAGCGATATTGTTGGGGGGCAACTTGCCAGAAGCGTTCTAGCTGGGCTTGGCTGTAGTTGGTTGGAACGTTAATTTCAAAGTATCCGTTTTCAGGTACCCAGGCGATCCACCAATCGGCGGCATTCCAGCCAAGGGTGCGCCAGAACTGAAGGCGAGTGGTTCTTTCCTGTTCTGTGGAAATTGGGAATCGGACTTGTCGCCAGGAGGGGGTACCTGCGTTTCGCAAGCTGTCGGGGTTAAAGTTTGGGGTAATGATTGGCAAATAGTTGTAATACCAGCTATATCTGGCTTTTTCGGTGAGCAGCGTGTAGCTGGAGCAAGCGTCGTAGGGGGTAAAGAGCAAGCGACCGTCGCTGGCATAGATGCGATAGGGAGCGGCACCCGTGACCTGATTCATGGCTTCTTGCTCTTCGGGAGTAAGCTGGTCATAGGTTGGAAAGGTCCGTAAGGCTTCAATTACCTGCTGCTTCTGAGTTCCGGTGAGGCGCTCAAATTCTGCGGTGAGGGTAATGCGATCGCCCTCTAAAGAGCCAAAGGGGTTGACTTCGCCCCAAGGAGGGTTAGTTTGCTGCTGTAACTCGCGCCACATCCGTTCCATTACGGGTTGATAGGGTTCCAGAGTGCCAATGGAACCGGCACAGTTTGCTTGAGCAGGGGCGATCGGCATCAACAGATTGATCGCGACTGTAGCGGGAGCTAACCAGAGTAAAGCTTTAAGTTTGAGCATTGAGAGAGATTCGTAACTTAGAAATTTGTGGCGTACAAGGTCAATTTTGTTACACCCGGACGGGCGATCGTTATCCTCTCATCGGGTGATTTGAGGTCGCTGTCAGGTTGAGAAATCACTCTATAGAACTAGTCAAGCGGGTGAGGTGCGATCGCCCAGACAAATCTACGGTGGAAGTAGTTCTAGAACTAGCTCTTACGGTTCAAGCGGGGTAATCCGTCCATCCACTTTGTTCAGTAAGTACTGAACATTCAAAATCTATCGATCTATAATGTAAACAAAGGTTAAAGCATACTTGACAGCACTGACAGCAGCAGCATTGGACAATAAACCAGTTGAACGAGTTGAGTTAACTCACTTCGTTGAAGAAGTGGGACTGATGTTTGAGGCAGTTGGGTTGCCTCGGATGGCAGGGCGAATTTTTGGCTGGCTGCTGATTGCTAATCCGCCACATCAGTCGATGGGTGATCTGGTTGAGGTTTTGCAGGCTAGCAAAGGTTCGATTAGTACCATGACTCGCTTACTGATTCAAATTAGTTTGATCGAGCGGGTTAGTTTTCCAGGACAGAGACGTGACTACTTCCAAATCAAGCCTCATGCCTGGTCGCAGTTGAGCCAACAGCGGATGACTCAAATCACCGCATTTCGCAAACTGGCTGAGCGCGGGCTTGACTTACTCGCCGACCAGCCTCTCCCACTGCAACAACGCTTGCAGGAAATGCGCGATATGCACGCTTTTTTAGAGAGAGAGATGCCTCTGCTCGATCAGCGATGGCAACAGGAGCAAGAACAACGACGATTGACAGAAACGCCAGAATCCACGTTCTGAGTAATTTAACTTTTACCCACCTTTTCCCTATTTATGGTTATGGAACTTCCCTTAATCGGCAAAATTCGCCCGCCTGCCCGTTGGGTGCTGGGGTTGATTGCGGCTGGTTTAGTTGGAACTGGCGCAGCTTCTTTCTTGGTGATTCGGCAGCAGGTTACGGTGCCCGACATTTCATCGCTGACGGTTCCGGTTGAGTCTGAGGCGGTGACGATTCGGATTACCGCTAGCGGTACGGTGCAGCCTGTGCAGACGGTAAACCTTAGCCCTAAAGAGACAGGGTTATTGGCTGAACTGTATGTGGAGCAGGGCGATCGCGTCACCCAAGGGCAGGTCATTGCCCGCATGGAAAGCGAAACCGTTGAAGCAGAGTTAGCCCAGGCACAAGCTAGAGTTTCCCAGTCCAGAGCAAATCTTTCTGAGATCAGGGCCGGCAACCGTCCTGAAGAAATTGCTCAGGCTCAAGCAGGGGTTTCGCAGGCTGAAGCACGGGTCGAAGAAGCCCAGGCTCGCGTCAACCTGGCAGAAGAGCGAGTTCGGCGCAACCGTCAGCTAGAGGCTGAGGGGGCAATTTCTACCGACGATCTGGACCAGGTGTTAAATGAGGCTGAAACCGCCAGAGCAGCCCTGGCGCAAAACCGAGCCAGTCTGCAAGAGACGCGAGAAACGCTACAGCTTCAAAGAAACGGCAGTCGTCCCCAAGATATTGAAGAAGCCGAGGCTCAGCTTGCTGAGGCTCAGGCTAACCTGAAAGCGGTTCAGGTGAGGTTGGAAGATACCTACATTCGTGCGCCATTTTCGGGCATTGTGACGCAGAAATATGCGACCCCAGGCTCCTTTGTTGCGCCTGCGACTTCTGCTTCTGATGTGAGTTCTGCGACTTCGACCGCGATTGTGGCGATCGCCACCGGACTCGAAATCTTGGCAGAAGTGCCTGAAGTGGATATCAACCAAATTAGCGTCGGACAACCTGTAGAAATCAAAGCAGACGCTTACCCCGAGCAGGTATTTCAGGGACGGGTGAAGCTAGTTGCCCCAGAGGCCGTAGTTGAGCAAAACGTGACCTCATTTCAGGTGCGAATTGACCTGGAAACGGGTGAGGACAAGCTGCGCTCCGGCATGAATGTAGACGTGGAATTTATTGGCGACGAGTTAAGTGATGCTTTAGTAGTGCCAACGGTGGCGATCGTCACCCAGGATGGACAGGAAGGTGTGTTGGTTCCTGATGACAAGAACCGCGCTCGCTTTAAGCCCGTCACCATTGGCTCTCAAATCGGCAACCAGACCCAAGTGTTAGAAGGCATCGAAGAAGGCGATCGCATCTTCATTGACCTTCCCCCCGGACAAGATTTGGAGAACCTTAACTTTGGTCAAGACCAGCAGGAGGAATAAAAACTCACTTTTTATATCTTCTAGCTCCTATTCCCTAGCCCCTAATTTCTCTCTCCTCTCATGAACATCACCGAAAGCCTCAAAATGGCGCTCAGAACCCTCACTGCGAATAAGCTTCGCAGTGGACTCACTATGTTGGGAATTGTCATCGGCAATGCCTCTGTGATTGCGATGGTGGGTTTGGGTGAAGGCGCACAAACTTACGTGTCTGGTCAAATTGAAGGACTCGGCCCAAACGTTTTGTTTGTGTTGCCGGGAACGCCAGAGTCACAGCGGGCTAGCTTTAACCAGCCCAAAACGCTGGTGTTGGATGACGCAGAGGCGATCGCCGCCCAAGTCGGCTCGGTGCAAGGTGTTGCGCCAGAGTTTAATGATGCCGGACTGGTGACTCAGGGTAACCGCAGCACTAATGCGACTATTGTTGGCACTACGCCATCTTTTCCAGAAGTGAGAAACTTTGATCTGGCGCAGGGGCGGTTTTTCACCGATTCGGATATGCAGCGCAGCAGCCAGGTTGCGGTGATTGGGCAACAAATGGCAGAGCGGCTGTTTGTGAACGAAGACCCAGTTGGGCAAAATATTCGGATCAAAAACAACAGTTTTCAAGTGATTGGAGTGCTGGACGAAAAAGGCTCCAATTTGGGTCTGAATTATGACGATGCGGTGCTGGTGCCGCTGATTACGATGTCGCGTCGGCTAGTTGGGCAAACGTCACCTTACGGGATTGAGCTAACCTACATTGCGGTTTCGGTCAACAACGAAAGCAATATCAGAGCGGCTGAGTTTCAGATTACAAACCTGCTGCGACTGCGGCACCAGGTTGTGGATGAGGATGACTTTATCATCAACAGTCAAAAAGACTTGCTGGAGATTACAGGCACCATTACTGGAGCACTGACGATTTTGCTGGCGGCGATCGCCGGAATCTCCCTCTTTGTAGGCGGCATCGGCATCATGAATATCATGCTCGTCTCGGTTAAAGAGAGGACTCAGGAAATTGGACTAAGGAAGGCGATCGGTGCTTCCCAGCAGGACATTCTGGTGCAGTTCATGATTGAGGCGGTGATTCTTTCGGCGGTCGGTGGCATCGTCGGCACAGGTATCGGAGTGGGCGGTGCATTACTGATTGGACTGTTTACCCCCTTCCAACCTGGTATCTCTGTTGCTGCCGTTGTTGTTGCTGTTGGAGTATCAGGCAGCATTGGACTTTTCTTTGGTGTTGTCCCTGCCCGACAAGCCGCTCGCCTCGACCCGATCGTAGCTCTTAGGAGCGCTTAGTTAGTCATGAGTTGTGGGTCTTGTGTAGGGGCGAAGCGTTCGGTAGATAACCGATTGAAAATATCGAAAATTGTTGCCCGAACGCTTCGCCCCTACAAGCTCCTCGGACAAACTAAGAGTTCTCAAATATCTTCTCAAATGCAAAACTCCTAACGCAAAACGCAAAACTCATGTCTAAAGCCATCATTCAACTCGAACATATCTCCAAGATCTATGGTTCTGGCAATACTGAGGTGCGGGCGCTGTCAGACGTGAGTTTGACCGTGGAAGCAGGTGAATATTGCGCGATTATGGGTGCTTCGGGTTCCGGCAAATCGACGGCAATGAATGTGATTGGCTGTCTCGATCGCCCCACCGACGGTTGCTATTACCTGGATGGTGTAGATGTGGCGGGGTTAGAAGATACTGAGCTGGCCCATATTCGTAATCGCAAAATTGGGTTTGTGTTTCAGCAGTTTCACCTGTTGCCTCAGTTGACAGCGATGGAAAATGTGATGCTGCCGATGGTATATGCGGGAATTCCTACTCGCGATCGCCAAGACCGCGCTGCTGAAGCGCTAACGCGAGTGGGTCTGGCTAACCGTCTCAACAATAAGCCCACCCAGCTTTCGGGTGGACAACAGCAGCGGGTGGCGATCGCCCGTGCCATTGTGAATCAGCCTGTGCTGCTGCTGGCAGATGAGCCGACGGGCGCTTTGGACTCTCACACCACTCAAGAAGTGATGAATATTTTTGGTGAACTCAACGCCAGCGGCATTACTGTTGTGATGGTGACGCACGAGTCAGAGGTCGCCAAAATGAGCAAGCGTGTCGTCTGGTTTCGAGATGGCAATGTGATTCACTCTTATCTTGCGCCCGAAGACTTGGGACAGGTGGCGATCGCCCCCTAGAAGATTTCTAGGAAGAATACCCTTTGCGTAGGCTGAGTGGAGTATCGCGAAACCCAACAATAGGAGCTTGGGTTGGGTTCCGCCTTGCTTCACCCAATCTAACGATTATGAAGATTGTGGGTTAGTGGAGTTTTCCTGCTTAATTCTCTTGGCTTCTGCTAAATATTGTTTATTAGCTTCTACGTGCACCTGAGCCGCCTTTAAATGTTCTTCAACGGCTTGCTCGTATGCTTCCACTGCTGTTTCTCCCCCTGCTTCAGCGAGCTGTGCAAATTCGAGCGACTTTTTTGCGTACTGCTGAATCTTTTCACCCGCTCGCTTCATCGTCTGTCCCAGTTGTTCAGAACCTTGAGTTTCAAGCGATCGCCCTATTTCATACACATGTTTGCCGTGTTGCCATGATTCCTCTGCATGTTTTTGAGCAAGCCTGACATTTTCTAATGACGGCTGATGCATTAAGTTGAAACCTCTCTATGTTTTTAAGCGGTGTTTTTAGACGCTGGGTTCTATGTTTTCCAATGGCTGAAGGCGTTTGAGTTCTATTATTTTTTTGTAAGTCTTTAGCCGCACAATAGCCATCTGTCTTTAGGCAGTAGCTAATCCATTCAATTGCACACTGGAGTGTAGAGGTAAGCCGAAAGTATGAAGCGCTAATCTTATGTAGGGCAGGAATATAGGTTTGGCTATCAAACAGTTTTACTACATGAGGCGCAAAACCTTAATTCTTAATTGCTGAATTGATTCTGGTAAGAATCAGTGGAAGTTGGCTAAAGTTTAAGTAACAGTTAAAGTAAATGTGCGAATATGCGTCCGCTTCTCCAATCGTGGTAATTGGAGCCTCCGCTGGAGGAGTGCAGGCTTTACTAGAGTTAGTGCAGCTATTGCCAGCCAATTTTGGGGCAAGCATTTTTATTGTGTTGCACACTTCTCCTACCCTACCCTCACGACTGCCCAAACTACTACAAACCGCAGGACATCTCTCAGTAACTCATGCTGTCGATCAGGCTGAAATTTACCCCGGACATATCTATGTTGCACCACCAGACCGTCACCTCTTGATTAAGCCTGGGTGGATGCAGGTAGTATTAGGCCCAAAAGAAAATCGCTTTCGTCCTGCGATTGATCCTTTGTTTAGAACTGCGGCTCTAGCTTACGGCGATCGCGTGATTGGCGTTTTGCTATCGGGTGCGCTCTACGACGGCACGGCCGGGTTGTTTGACATTAAGCAACACGGCGGACTCACGATTGTTCAAGACCCAGAAGAAGCTTTTGTTTCTGCTTTACCGAGACACGCAATTGCTCACGTTGCGGTAGACCACATTCTACCTATTGCTGGTATTGCTCAGTTGTTATCTACGTTTAGTGAGCAGCTTTCAGCTTAGGAGAATTACAGATGCCAAATGAAGAAATACAGCCCGATCCAGTAGAAATGAGCCAGAGCATGTTTGAAGACTACGACATGCCTGGAAAGCACACCGTCCTGATTTGTCCTGAATGCGGAGGGACGCTATGGGAAATTCGCAGAGACAGTCTAATTAACCTTCAATGTCATGTAGGTCATGCCTATTCGTTAGAGAGTTTTTTAGAAGACCAGGCTGAAGAGGTTGAGCGTAACCTATGGAAAACATTGCGAACGCTGAAAGATAGAGCCGAAATCTTTCGTCAACTGGCAGCCGAGCATGCTCGGCAGGGCAATTTAGTTGCCGCACAACAGCTTGAAGTGCAGATTGAGAATGCGCTACAACGGGCTAAACTGTTGTGTCAGGTCTTGCAAATCGGTGAGCTTAAACCTGACCCAGAACTGCTTTTCCCAAGTTAAACTTTAGGTTTAGGCTGACAGTTACTTGAACTGATTGTTAGTGAGGAGGGCGATCGCGCAAATGCAGTTAAAAAGTTAAAAAGTTAAAAAGTTAAAAAGTTAAAAAGTTAAAAAGTTAAAAAGTTAAAAAGTTAAAAAGTTAAAAAGTTAAAAAGTTAAAAAGTTAAAAAGTTACTTTCCTCAAAATTTGCCAAAATTCCCCTTTAATAGGGATGTTTGATTTCCCTTTTAAGGGGGATTTGGCTCCAGTTTTTTCCTTCTCAGGGGAGGCTAGAGGAAGCGAGCGCAAAGACTTTAACTTTTTGATCATCCTTTGAGACTCAAGCTAGACTTAGAGCAAAATTGCGAATCAGCCGATTGTTACGTTCCTGTAGAACTATCGGTTGCAAACCTTAACAAGCAGGTAATCTTAAGTTTGGTAGACGAGCCCGCTTTACCTTATTTGGTTGAAACTGAGCAATGCAATACTTTATCGCTGATCCCAATAGTGCTCATTTTGCCTCCTCTGCCGATGTCGCTTCTAAGGTCGTTGCGATCGCCTCTTCGGCGGGTGGGCTAGATGCTTTGATTCAAGTTTTGTCAGGTTTGCCTGCCGATTTTCCTGCTGCGATCGCGGTCGTGCAGCATCTTTCTCCCCACTATCGCTCTCAAATGGCAGAGATTTTAAATCGGCGAACTGCCCTATCGGTCAAGGAAGCGAAGACCGGGGATCTGCTCAAGCCAGGATGTGTTCTCATTGCACCCCCCGATCACCATTTGTTGATCAGCAGCGATAGATCGGTGATACTCAATCAAGCTGCAAAAGTTCGTTTTTCTCGCCCTGCGGCTGACATCTTATTTAACTCGATTGCTGCAATCTACAAAGAACGGGCGATCGCAGTTGTGTTGACTGGTAAAGATGGCGATGGTGCAGCTGGCTCTCAGACAATTAAACAGATGGGTGGAATTGTGATTGCTCAGGACGAAGCTACTTCCAAATTTTTTAGTATGCCTGACGCTGCTATTCAAACGGGAGTCGTTGACTTTGTGTTGCCCCTGACTGATATCCCTACCACTCTAGTTAGGTTGGTGATGCAGCGGGTTGCATAAAGGACTATCGAATGAACACAAACGATGAAGATGCTGTATTTGAGGCACTTCTAGATTATCTCAAACGAGCCAGAGGTTTCGATTTTACGGGCTACAAGCGCTCTTCATTAAAGCGACGAGTGCACAAGCGGATGGCATCAAGAGGCATCAACCGCTTTGAGGATTATCTAGATTACCTGGAAGTCTATCCCAACGAGTTTGCAGAATTGTTCAATACGATTCTGATCAACGTCACCAGCTTTTTTCGGGATCAGGCTGCTTGGAGCTATTTACAGGAACACATCATCACTTCTTTAATCTGGGGAAAGCCAGAAGACGAACCGATTCGGGTTTGGAGTGCGGGCTGTGCGTCGGGTGAAGAAGCCTACACTTTGGCGATCGTTTTGGCTGAAATTTTGGGAGATGAGCAGTTTCGGCAGCGGGTCAAAGTTTATGCCACAGACGTAGATGAAGAGGCGTTGGCTCAGGCTCGGCAGTCTAGCTACAGCACTAAAGAGCTTGAGCCAGTTTCGCTGGAGTTGCGAGAGCGATATTTTGAGCCATTGGGCGATCGCTTCACCTTTCGGGCTGACCTGCGCCGTTCGGTGATCTTTGGTCGTCATGATCTGGTGCAAGATGCTCCGATTTCTCGGCTTGACCTGTTGGTTTGCCGCAATGCGCTGATGTATTTTAATGCTGAAGCTCAAGCTCGCATTCTAAACCGCTTTCACTTTGCGCTGCGAGACCCTGGCATCTTATTTTTAGGCAAAGCGGAGATGCTGCTGTCTCATGCCAATTTATTCACACCCACGAATTTGCAGCATCGAATTTTTAGTAAAGTCCCGCAGATTAATTTGCGCGATCGCTTTTTGTCCTTTTCACAAGCCAATGATGATAGGGTAAGCACCGATTTATCTAGCTATGTCCGGCTTCGAGAAGTCGCTTTTGATAAGTCTCTAATTCCACAAATGGTTGTAGATGTCAACGGCAACCTGATATTTGCTAATTCGTCTTTGCGCGTCATGTTTGGGCTGGTGCAACAAGACCTGGGGCGACCGCTGCAAGACCTGGAAATTTCTTATCGACCGCTAGAGCTGCGTTCTCAAATTGAGCAGGTCTATGCCAACCATCAAACGATCATCGTGAGGGACGTGACCCGCCAACAGTTAGATGGCAGAGTTCAGCATTTGGACGTGCGAATTGCGCCTCTAGAAGATGACAACGGCGAAGTTATGGGAGCTAGCGTTGCCTTTACTGATGTCAGTCGCTATCACGAGCTTCAGCAAGAAATTCAAAACTCTAATCAAAAACTAGAAACCGCGAACGAAGAGCTTGAGTCTAGCAATGAGGAACTAGAGACGACGAACGAAGAGCTTCAGTCTACCAATGAAGAACTGGAGACGACGAACGAAGAGCTTCAGTCTACCAACGAAGAACTGGAGACGATGAACGAAGAACTCCAGTCTACGAATGAGGAGCTTCAGACGATCAACGATGAACTACGTCTACGTACCCAAGAACTGAACGAGGCAAATGCTTTCCTAAACTCCATCCTGACTAGCATGAAGGCTGGGGTGATTGCCCTCAATCGTCAGTTTCAAGTGATTAGCTGGAACAGTGAAGCAGAAAATCTGTGGGGGCTACGTAACTCAGAAGTCCAGGGCGAATCGTTGTTTAACCTGGACATGGGTTTGCCCGTTGACCAGTTGCGAGACATGATTCGTCGCTCTTTAATAGGAGAAAAAACCTCCCTGGAAATTACTTTAGATGCCGTCAATCGCAGGGGACGAAAGATTAAGTGTCGGGTGGTGTGCAATCCCATGTTTGACTCTGAAGAAACCACCCAGGGTGTCATCTTAGTTATGGAAGAAGCTTGAACTTGCTCCACCCAACCTCCATCAGAAGATTTGTCAGTCAATCAGCTATTCGCAACTTTCAAAAGGAAGACAGATTTTTTTTCTACCGCAGATTACCAATCTCCCTGTGGAGACGTGGCAAGCTGATTTGAGAACGCTAAAATCTCAGTAATCTGCTAATTTCTAAGCTGGTGATACTTGTTTGAACTGAGACGTAACAGATTCTTTCGTATTAAGCTTGGCAGTATCAAGCCCCTCCTGAAGTTTCTAGAGGCAGTTGATTAATCACTCCATGCCCCCTTAAGCTTTGCAGTAAAGCGATCGCCCTATGAACATAGCTGACTTTGAGCAACAGGTCAGAGGTGCCCAGAACCGGCTAGACAACATCCTTCAAGCTGCCAGCCGCAACTCAGCTCAATCTGATTCATTTGATCTCTCCTTAGAAGGGCTAACCGAGGAACTGCACGTTTCTTTGGAAGAACTCTACGTCGCCCTTGAAGAACTAAACACTCAAAACGAAGAGCTAAAGATTAGCCAGAAGGCACTCGTTGCAGAACGTAAGCGTTACCAAAATCTGTTTGAGCTTGCTCCAGATGGGTATCTGGTGACTGACCTGAACGGGATGATTCGAGAAGCAAACTGGGCAGCAGCAACGATGCTAGGCATCCCCCAAGAGTTTTTGGTTGGTAAGCCACTGATAAACTACGTCATCGACGCAGATCGAAGAAGATTCCGCAACAAGTTGAGCGAGTTGCTGAGCTTGCGCCGCCTCACCGATTGGGAGATTCAGATGCAGCCCCGCAAGCGGGAGCCGTTTCCGGTGGCGATCGCCATTTCAACCATTCGCAACTCGGCAGGCGAAATCACTGACATGCGCTGGATCATTCGAGATATCAGCCAACTCAAGCAGGCAGAGGCAGCCATTCGCGACCAGCTTGCCGCAGAAAAGCAACTTAGCGAATTAAAATCTCGAATCATTCAAACTATTTCTCATGAGTTTCGTACTCCTCTGACGGTCGTTCGTACCTCAATTGAAATTTTGGAGCATTACAGCGATCAGTTAGACGAAGCCAAAAAAGAAAATTACTTCCATCGAATGAAAGCTGCAATCCAGTACACGACCCGGCTGTTTGAAGGGGTCTTGATCCTGGATGAAGTAGAGTCTAATCGGTTAGAAATGCAACCTTCCCCAGTTCAGTTAGAGCAGTTTTGCCAAGAGCTGATTGATGAAGTTCAGTTGACTAGTGCGATCGCCCACACAATTCATTTTGCCCATGAAGGAGAACAGCGCCCCGCCAGTTTTGATCGCACTTTGCTGAAGCAAGTGTTTGGCAATCTGCTGTCTAATGCGGTGAACTATTCCTCTGACTCCAGCAATATCTACGTAAAGTTGACGCACGAGGAAACTCAGGTCATTTTTCAGATTCAAGATGAAGGGGTTGGCATTTCTGCTGAAGAACTGCCGCATCTGTTCGAGCCTTTCTATAAAATTGGGAACGGCAAAAACTCTTCAGGAGCCGGACTGGGGTTGGCGATCGCTAAAAGGATCGTTGATTTGCACGGAGGCACCATTACCCTGCATAGTGAAGTTGGCATAGGCACGACCGTCACCGTCACACTTCCCCTTAGCAACCCCACAGACGAACCCTAAATATCGACTGAACTGACATGAATTTACCAACCTGGATCACCTTCTCTCGTCTGCTAGGGGTGCCGCTGTTGCTGTACTTGCTATATCAGCCAACGGAACAAACTTGCTGGATCAGCGTGGTGATCTTCCTGATTGCCGCCGGTACAGATTGGCTGGATGGCTATTTGGCGCGGCGACTCAACCAGGTGACTGATCTGGGCAAGTTTCTTGATCCGCTGGTTGATAAGCTGCTGGTGTTGGCTCCGCTGTTAGCGCTGATTGAGTTAGGTCAGGTGCCTGCCTGGGGCGTATTTCTGATTTTGGCGAGGGAATTGACGGTCGCCGGATGGCGGGTCAGCCAAACCACCATTTCTGGCGCAAATATCTGGGGCAAGCTGAAGACGGTGAGCCAGATTGTGGCGATCGCCCTTCTCATCGCTCCATTACCTGCCGCTTGGATACCGCTTTCGCTAGTCGCCTTTTGGATCTCAGTACTGCTTACCTGGATCTCTGGTGCCATTTACCTGATGCCCAAAACCGCTTCATCTCCAAGTCCCCAGTAAGGGGCATAGCATTCAGTTCTCCCCACGTCCCTGTAGGGGTGCGGTGCGCCCCTCCCACTGCAACATCTTCCAGCCGTTTCTAGATGGGTAAAGCCATAGCGTAGGGGGGCAGTTCGCGAACTGCCCCTACTGTTACAGCAAGCTCAAGGTGTTGGGTTCCGCTCTGCTCCACCCAACCTACGGTTCTACAGGTTGTGTAGGTTGGGTGAAGCGCAGCGGAACCCAACATTTAAAGCCTGCTATCAGCATTCAATATTAATAACCAATCAGGACTGCAAAATCTCATCATCAGTCGAAAAATCGATCGCACTCTGATCACGACCACTGGTCATGTAATCGTTTTGAAAAGAATCCTTTAACCCACCGACCAGGTCAAACTGCGGCTGCCAGCCCAACTCCTGCTTCGCCTTGTGAATGTCTGTAAAAAAGTGCTGAACCCGCATCGGAAAAGCTTTGCGCTTGCCAAAGTCAAACTGCTTGGGGTCGTAATGCACGATTTTTGTGGACTCTGGCGATTTCCCTGCTGCTGCTGCACAAGCACGGGCAAGCCCATCAAAGGTGACAGCGCGATCGCCCGATATGTTATAAATCTGCCCGCTCGCCTGCGAGTTACCTAAAACTGCCGCCATTGCTGCTGCCAAGTCCTGGACATGACCAAACTGGGTTAGATGCATTCCGTTTCCGGGAATAGGAACGGGGCGATCGCGCACAATTCGATCAAAAAACCAGGCTTCTAAATCGTTATAGTTTTGCGGCCCGTAAATATAGACCGGACGAATCGACGTAAACGGAATGCCTGCTTCTGCCAGATAAGTTTCTGTCTCAAACTTCCCTTTATGGCGGCTCTTCGGATCAACGAGATCGCCTTCTACGTGGGGCATCTGGTCAGACTTGAGGTACACCCCCGCCGAACTGACGTAGACAAAGTGCTGCACCCGGTCTTTGAAGATTTCGGCAAGGGGCTGCGTATCGCTCAATTCGCGGCCGTTGTTGTCAAACACCGCATCAAATTGCTCGGAGGAAAGCTTGTCTTTGAGTTGGGCAGCGTCGGTGCGATCGCCCTGAATTTGCTGCACTCCCTCTACTGGAGCAGGCTTGTTGCCGCGATTAAACAGCACCACCTCATGACCCTGCTCTATCAGAATTCGCGTCAGGTAAACGCCAATAAACCGCGTTCCACCCATGATCAAAATCCGCATTCTGTATCGCCCCTTGACCTACGCTAAGGATTATAGAGGCTACAGCCGCAGTTGGGTGATCGCAATCTTGCCCGAAAAGCACACGTCCACATCAGCACCCGGATCGCGGGCGCGTTTGGGGTATTCGCCTACGTAGCGTAAATATTCTCCTTCAACCTGGTAGGCGGCTGGTAAAGGCTGGGTGCAGAGTGGACAAACAACAATCTCTGGATCAGGCGATCCGGGCTCCAGGTGAGGTAGGTTGACGTTCCAAAAAGCTCCGGGTTCAACAGGTTGTTGCATCAGTTTGTCTAACACCTGTGCCGTCCAACGGGCTGCAAGCTGCCAGTCGATCGCCATACCGCGTCGAATAAAGTGGGAAACTGCAATTCCGGGTATCCGATGTAAAACGGCTTCTCGCACTGCCGCTACGGTGCCAGATAGATATACATCTGCTCCTAAATTGCCGCCCGCATTAATCCCAGAGAGGACAAACTCGGGTTTGAAATTAAGGTGATGCAGCGCAATGCGAGTGCAGTCAGCTGGAGTACCCGCGATCGCAAACTCCTGATCAGAACGGCGTTGGATGTGAATGAGGCGATCGCTCGTCACCTGATGGCTACAGCCTGAATGAGGCTGCTGAGGTGCGACAACGATGCCCCGTCCCCCAACAGCCTGCCAGAGCGCTCGAATTCCGGGGGCGTCAATGCCGTCATCGTTAGTCAGAATTAGGGTCACAGTGTTAATTGACCAACTGGAGCATTTCGTCTGCCATACCCGATTCCTGGACGCAAATTGCGTAAAGCTGAATGGAGGTTAATCCGGGTGTTTGTTGTCGCGCCTGGTCAACTGACATGCCAGGTGCCGTGCAGAAATTATCAACAACCTGAGCGTACTGTTCTGCCGTACCCAGCAGTCCCTCAAGGTTTGCTGGACTCTGTAGGCTATTTCGCAACTTTCCGACTACTTCGTTTGCCAAAAGTGCTGTAGAGTCTTCCGCGTCAGCAGGCAAAAGCTGACTTTGGACGATGACAGACTGAATTGCATTGTAGAAAGTTGCTGTACCTTGGGGGTTTGAGAAAACCGTCACCAACATCTCTGGCGTAACTCTGGGATCAGCTTCCACCACCGTTCTAAAGCCAACTAGCCCACTTGCCGCCAAGATATCTGAAATGGTGTCCAGGTAGCTCGTATAGGAGACTTCTGGCTGGCTTGAGCCGTCTCCACAAATAACTGCACCATTGCTCCCTGCCCCTGCTGCCAGGTCAACTTTTCCCTGGTCGGCACAGGCTGAGATAGTGTTCTGGATGTCTATGGAAAACATTTCTAGCAAGCGCTGGCTAGCTGGAGAGTTTTGCAGCGTGCTGAGATTGTTAGGAGGGCTAAGTTGGGCGATCGCAGGCAGTGCACTAAACCCCAGCCAAGCTAGGGAACTTAGTCCTAAACAGCTACCAGCAGAACCTAACCGCTGCACAAACTTTTGCGTTGACATGATTCAGGAAGTGAAGTGAGGAGTAACTAGCGGCCGCAAATCACTTGCCGCATTTTTCGCATATTAGCAGGCAAATCAAGCCGCATTGCTTCCTGAATAAACACAGAAGGCACCGGAATCGTTGGAGTTGCTTGCACAGAATAGGTTAATAATGTGCCCGCCTGGTGATCCTGAAGCTTTAGATCAGCCGCAAAGTCTGTAAAGCTGCCTCTTTCCATCCGAAACTGGATCTGCTGACGGGCGCTAGTGTGAACGGTTTCAATCACTTTCAGATAAATCTCAACCTGAGCTGAAAGCATGAAAAATGTCTTTTTAGCGACTTGGTAGAGCCGTTTGCATCCCTGCAAGCTTTCCCCGTGAGATAACACCTCACTGCATACCAGATCAGGGAAGTATTGCACCCAGCTAGGGTAGTCCGTTACCTGCTGCCAGACCTGCGATCGCTCTAGAGGCAGGTACATCCAGGCGGTGACTGCTCCCCCCCAGGCAGAGTGCGATCGCGTCTCTAGCAAAATTTCTCCGTTTAAGAGCGCTTTCTCTCTGGCGACATCAAAGCTTTGACCTGACTCGGAGTCAGCATAGCCCAACACAGCAAATCCGGTCATCTCAGTTCAGCAACTCCTGGTGAAACAATTAAGTGGTTCAAACTAAGGGGCTCAAACTCAATAATTCAAGTAGTTGGTTTTCGATTTTGCAGGAACTCCATCCACTACCATAACCACGTCCACTGAGGAAATCACCAAACTAATTTCAACCAATTATAAAGATATTCGTGAATTTGTTAAATTTTCTTTGCGAATATGCTGTTTCGCCTACAGCTTAATTCGGTTAGAACGGGCTGACCCTTGCCATGTCACAATGGGGGTTGCAATTTCTAAAGGTGTGAGGAGAAGAGTTTGTGGGTAGAACCCCCAATCTTGCCATTACGATTGTTCTATACGTTTTTGGTTTTCTGCTGGTAGCAGTAGCGATCATCCTATTGCTACAGGCTTACGGTGTAGCGATTCCTAGACCCGCAGTCGGGGCAATCGTGCTGTTGTCCATCGGGGTTGGAATTCTGACGGGCATTCAAAGCCGCAGGTGGACGTAACTCGGTGTGTATAAGCTGTAGGTCGCTGTCTGAGGAAGAAAGATGAGCAGATCGGTCAGGACAGAAACCGCGATTTTTCTATCATTTGTGGGGATTACACTGGTAGTTTGGGTGCTGAGAGGCATTGGGATTTTGACGTTTTTGCCAGGTTTGGTGATCTGGCTCTTAATTTTCCTGTCGATTGGAGCCGGGGTTTTTGACTTCATCCAGCGCATAAAACGCTGAGAGCTGTGGCTCTATCGGATTTTACTTACGCCCAATGCGAAACCCTCGCACCAATTTTAGACGGCGTGATTGGGGCTGAGCTGTGTCAGGTTTAACGATCGCTACATCCTCAGTTTCATCATGGTGATGCCGAACTAGCTTCGCCCGTCTTTGCATCGATTCGCCAACGGTTACATTCAACTGATCTCCAATCAACATCACTAGAGAACTCATGTAGAGCCACAAGAGCAGCACAATTACGGCTCCAACAGCTCCATAAGCTTTGTTGTAGTTGCCAAACTGAGCAACATAAAAACGAAATAAGTTGGACAGGATAGCCCAGGATATCGCTGCCAGGACTGCACCTGGGAGAATGGGTTTTCCTGGAACCCACTGACTTGGGCCAAAGCGATAAACAAAGGCAAAGGCAATCGACACAATGCCGAGTGCTAGAGGAAAGGTCAACAGTCGCCACAACGTTTCTAGAAGGCTGACATCCGCTAGCCGACGAACAACCAGGTCGCCTACAAAAATGAGGGTCGAGGCAAGCATCAGCAGCAAAATCGTCCCGATCGTCAAGCCAATGGAAATCAGCTTTTTCTTCCAAAAGGGGCGAACTTTTTCTGGAGGAATTCGATGAATCTGGTCAAGCGCGGTCATGGCTGCACTCAGCGCTCCAGAAGATGCCCAGAGTGCGATCGCAAAGCTCAAGGAAAACAGCCCACCGTTGCTGCTCTCACTCAATTCTTTAGCGACCCCCTGAATTAGCCCCAGTGCCTCTAAAGGCGCTAGTTCACTCACCTCATCTGCCAAACGCTGAAAAGCAGTCTGCAAGCGTTGAAACAAGCCAATTGCAGTAAGTACAGCCAAAATTGCGGGAAACAGGGCCAGCATCGCGTTATACGCCATCTCAGAAGCTAGACCCGGTAGACGCTGCTTGCCTACGCAATCAATCGTTTTCCTGATGGTTGCTAGATTAAGGTGCTGAAAAAATCGAATAAAACGAGCAGATATCATAGGTAAATGGCAGCAATACCTTCTGAATCACTCTGCCAGATTTAGAGCGCGATCGCCACTCAACAAAAAATAGCCCAGATGAGACTTCTCATTTTAACGCGGGGCTGTTCGTTACCTACAAGGACATTTCGCGAAACGCCTCTACCGGATTCGTAACTTCAAATTAGCAATGCCTAACGTCTAAATCTCCGTCTGGATCTGAGTGGGTAGCCGCACCGTGAAAGATGTCCAGCCATCTGTGCTTTCCGCCTTGATTGTTCCGCCAGACTGTTCTACCAGCTTTTGTACGAGCGCCAGCCCTAATCCCGTCCCGCCCCGTTTCCAGGGATCAGCATTGGGAACCCGGTAAAATTTCTCAAAAATATGGGGCAGTTCAGAATGAGGAATATTTGCCCGATTGCGAAGGGTAAAGACCGTTATTGAATTTAAGTTCAAGCCGAGGTTTGATTCCTGAGACACCTTGAGATAAATCTCACCCGCAGGAACAGTATATTTGCAGGCATTGTTCAACAGTTCTGCGAGGATTCGTCGCAAGACAACTGGGTCTGCCACCATCGGCAGCAGATTAGAAGGGTAGGAAACATCTAGGATTTGATCGTGAACTGTAGTTCGAGCATGGAAGGGTTCTGTGATCCCCGGTAGCCAATCTTGTAGACGAATGACCTCGAAGGTGATGGGGTAGCAAGCATCTTCTAGCCGCTGCAAATCGAGCAGGTCGTTGATCAGTTCCGCTTCACGGGTCGATTCTGCGTCCAAAATTTCTAGATACCGCTGCCGCTTCTCTTCCGTTGTGGCAGTTCTGAGCATGTGAATTGCCATCTTGACGTTGGAGATGGGAGTCCGCAATTCATGGGAAACGGTGCTGAGGAATTCGTCCTTGAGGCGATTGAGTCTTTCTAACTCACGCACCTGAACCTGAGCTGCTTGATACAGTCGAGCTTGACGAATGGCGATCGCACACTGGTTCGCAACCTGCCTGACCAGGCGAATTTCAAACTCGCTGAACACATAATCTTTGTGGTTGATTAACCACAGGTCGCCTAAAACGACTTGCTCAACACCCTGAGAAGACTCTGAATCAACGAAAATTGGGCAGGCCAGCATTGCAACCTGTCCCCGGACCGGGTTGGGCGATAGGGAGCAAAATTGAAAGTAATAGCCCTGCCGTAGCTGGCTGTAAATCTCTGGGAAATGGTTCATCTGAGCAACTCTTCCCTGATACGCAGGAATCGAGTCAATGTATTCGTAGTGAATGGTGGACGTGCCCTGGTCGAGGTCGTACAGCGCTGCGTTACAGCCGCTCAAGCCCAGCACCAGGGTCAGCTCACGTACAGCAGTTTCTAGAATCTGACTTTCGTCAAGCGAATCTCGCACTTTATCAGTAATTCGCTTCAGCATTGATTCAAATGCCACTGCTCTCTGTACTTCAATCGTGCGCCGCTGCACTTCTTTTTCTAAGTCGGCGTTGAGTCGCTGAATCTGTTGATAAAGCTCTGACTGGTGGAGAGCGGTTGCTAGATGGTCTGCTAGCTGTTGGAGTGCATCAATTTCTGACATTTGCCAGTTACGGGGGCTACGGCACTGATGCACCGATAGAAATGCCAGAACCTGCTCGTCTTGAATAATTGGAATGGACAGGAGCGCTTGAATTTGGTAGTGATGGAGCAGTTCCAGACTTCTCGGTGAAAGACTAGCCTGCTCAATGTTGTGAATGGTGTATGCGCCTTTTTGTTGGTAGACATCAAGACGCTCTGTTACCCACTCTTTTTCTACTGCAAAACCTAAAACGGAGATCCAACCTGATTCAAGTGCTTCGGTTACATTGACCCAGTCACCATTTGGTCTGGCGCGAGAAATCAGCACTCGATCTGCTTGAAAAAATGACTTGGTAGCAGTTGCCGTAGCGTCTAGAATTTCTTGAGGGTTGAGCGATTGACGAATGCGGCGAGCGATCGCCCCCAGCCACTTTCCCTGTTCTACCTGCTGTTGAAGCTGTGTTTCGGTTTGTTTGCGATCGCTAATGTCTTGAATTAGCCACCGTAACCCCGCTACTTGACCTGTCAAGTCAAAAACTGCGTTGATGCTGAGAATTGTATGAAGCGAATTTCCCTGAGGCGTAACGAAGCAAATTTCTGCTGACTGCCCTGCTGAGTCTTGCTGTGACTGAGCTAACATCAACAAAAATTGCTCTAAACTTTCAGCAGCTACAAAAGCAGCTAGAGACTTGCCTAGCAGTTGACCGTTAGCAACTCCAAATAGATGTGCGGCTACTTGATTTGCCTCCTGCACAAGCCCTGCTCGGTCAGTGATTAAGTAACCTGCTGGGGCTTGATCAAACAATTCTTGGCATGAATGAATTTGAGCTATTTTCGGCTGCTGATTCAAGTTTTCTATGTTCACATTCTCGCCTCTTGCCGTTGCAATAGCGGTTGTTGGGGCTAACACGACTGGACTTAGAGAGGCATTCTTCGGCGATTTTAGCTTTGGTCTCAACTCTATGAGTGGGACTGCTCTATTTCTTGAGTCCAGTTGCCCAAAATCGGCGACTAAAAGATGTCTCTCCTAGCATTATTCCCGCGATCGCTTAAACATCTCCTATGTACGGAATGTTTTAGATTTTTATGACTTAATCGAATCTTGCAAGAGTCTATCCGAATCTGAAGGGTTGGGGAAAGCAAAAGAGGGGAAAGAACTTGCGCTCTCTCCCCTCTTAGTTTCTGGCTGATCTGCTTGCCGCTTTAACTTTTGCCGCAGACCCTTTAGCTGCTTCAGTTTTTGTCGCTGTCGGGCACTGCCCCCTTTGCCTTTGTCGTTTCTACCTTCCCGGCGGGGAGATTCCCACCGCTTGAGCTGTTGAGACATTGATTTTCTCCTATCACCTATCAGGTTATTGGCTGACCGTTGTTCCCCAGATAAGTTTTTTAAGAAACCTATTCTGGAGAAACTTGATTCAAATTAATGGGCAGAGCGAGACTCGAACTCGCATGACCGAAGCCGCCACATTTTGAGTGTGGTGCGTCTACCAATTTCGCCATCCGCCCTCTGGTTTAGCTTCACCATTATAGCCGATTGTGCGGTTTTGGAGTAGTGATTGGTAAGTTTGGCTGCCTGCCCAGCGATCAATTTCTCTTGCTCGCAATACTGGAACGGGGTGAGTCAGTTGAGCAGTTTGAGCTTGCTTCAGCAATTCGCCTAGTTCACTGTCGCTGATGTCATCGTAGGAACGAGCCTGTGCCAGAAATGCATCCAGGTTTAGCTGAGAGGACAAGGTGGGTGAGCCACCGGTCAACTTCATCAGTACGGATGCGACGATACGGGGATCTTGGGCAACGAGCAAGGCAGCGCGATCGCAGGTAAATTCAGCGCAGCGAACCCACTCCAAAATCTGTGCCTGAAGGTTTTGAGCGATCACTCCTCCTAACGGGATCAGGTTTCCTGCTGCCAACACGACTAAGTTGGCTAGGGTCAGGTAAACTCCATGATCGCACTTGAGATGACCCAGTTCGTGAGCGATCACTGCCTGAATTTCTTCAGGAGTGAGTAGCTCAATCAGTGAGGTGTGAACCACGATAAAGGGTTGCTTGCCTCGCACCGCAAACGTGTAGGCGTTGGGTACTGGATGTTGACGGATGTAGAGTTGCGGAGTCTCCAAATCTAGAACCTGGCAGGCTTCGACCAGCAGCTTGTGCAAATCGGGCAACTGCTGCTCACTGACTAAAATGCTGGACGCAATATTCTCTAAATAGAAAAATTGTTCAGCGATTGGCCCAAGTAGATTGCGAATGAGCAAATCCAAGCCAGGAAGCTGTTTTAGCGCTTGGGTTGCTTTCAAATCTAAAGGGTGACGAAATTGGTCAGATTTAAGACCAACCAGAAAAGTTTTGGAGAAGGACATGGCGAACTGGAGGGAAACTTTGTAAAGCAGGTTACACCCGGCTTCGAGTTTAGTATAGCGAGAAGTTTAGCTTGTCGGGGGAGCGATCGCCGGGGCTAAGAGGCGATCGCATCAGTTGGACTGATTAAGCTGTGACACCTGTTTCTGATGAGTCAGTTGAGACGGGTTGAATTATCTCTGATGGGTCTGCTGGAACTCGTTGCAGTTTAGCTCCTAGTTTTTGCAGCTTGACCTCCAGATTGTCGTACCCCCGATCAAGGTGCTGTAGCCCTTGAATTGTGGTCATTCCCTCTGCTGCCAGGGCTGCTAGCACTAGGGCAGCAGAAGCCCGCAGATCGGTTGCTACGACTGGAGCGCCCGACAATAGAGGGACGCCCCGGACAATGGCATGAGTTCCTTTGACGCGGATATCTGCGCCCATACGGTTTAGCTCTGCCACGTGGCGCAGACGATTCTCAAACACGGTTTCTGTAATGACGCTATCGCCTTCGCTGAGGGTCAGCAGCGCCATAAACTGTGCCTGCATGTCTGTTGGGAAACCAGGATAGGGCAAGGTTTCGATGTCTGTAGCGAAGTGAGTTTGAGCGGGAATGATCCGCAGGCGATTAGGAGCGTCAGCTACCACTTCTGCACCGATCGCCTGAAGTTTGGCAATGACTGCCGCGAGGTGGTCTGGCACAACAGGAGCGAGGGTAATTTCAGAATGGGTAATTGCTCCAGCAACCAAAAAAGTCCCCGCTTCAATCCGGTCAGGAATGACGGAGTAGTCGGTGGAGTGCAAACTCGGTACACCTGAAATCAGGATGGTGTTGGTTCCTGCTCCGCGAATTTTTGCCCCCATTGCTCGACAGAAATTTGCCAGATCAACAACCTCTGGCTCCTGAGCAGCATTCTCAATCACCGTTTCTCCATCGGCTAGAGTCGCTGCCATCATCAACGTTTCGGTCGCACCTACGCTGGGGTAGTCTAGATATATTTTGGCTCCTTTGAGCCGCTTGTTTGCTCCTGTGGTGTAGGCATGAACCGTGCCATGCTCAATTTGCACGTCAGCTCCCATTTGCTGTAGCCCTCTAACGTGCAGGTCTACAGGTCTAGCACCAATCGCACATCCTCCCGGTAGTGGGACTCTGGCAACTCCTAACCGCGCTAGCAGTGGGCCAATCACAAAAAAGCTAGCTCGGAGTTGGCTAACCAACTCGTAAGGGGCTTTAGATTGTCCAATGTGCCGTGCATCGATTTCTAGAGCGTCACCATGCCGTTCTAACTTCACGCCCAAAGACGACAAAATCTCGCCCATCCGCTGTACATCCACCAGAGACGGGACGTTGCGAATACGGCAATCTTGAGGGCAAAGCAATGAGCCTGCCATAACGACTAAGGCTGAATTTTTGGCTCCGCTGATTTTTACTTGTCCCTGCAAAGGCGCTTTGCCCCAGATTTTGAGTACGGAGTCGCCTTCCTCGGGCAGAGAGCGAGGGCTTGATGAACTACTTGATGAACTAAAAGAAGGAGTAATGGGTCTGTCCTCCAGAATCGGTTGGTTATCTGTGACTTCAAATTTGGTTCTGATTCTACCGGAAAGTGTTGAGATGTCGAGAATTCTGACTTACAGCAATTTTGCTGAACTGAAGCTAGAATTCCCTACGGGCTAGAATTAATTTAGGGATTTGCTTGACTGTTGCTCAAGATTAGGGGATGATAGCGAATCGCAGCCCTAAAAAGCGCTAGTGCGGAACTGGCGGAATTGGTAGACGCGCTAGATTCAGGTTCTAGTGTCTGCAAAGACTTCCGGGTTCAAGTCCCGGGTTCCGCATTTTTGAATGCGAAATTAAGTCCCGATTTAGCTTGAGCTAGATCGGGGCTTAATGATTTTATGAAACAAGCTAAGTTCTGTAATTCGTCAAAACTACTTATACGTTTGTCGTCCTTTGTAACAAAATTTCAATCTATTCTTCGACAAAATTTTGCTTGTTGCGATGCTGACTAGTTTGCAAAATCCGCTGGTCAAACAGATGCGAAAGCTGCATCGCGCGAAGGAACGGCGGGAACAAGGATTATTTTTGCTGGAAGGGACACATTTGCTAGAGGAAGCTTGTGCAGTGAACTGTCCTTTGGCAGTAGTGTGCTGTACTCCTGACTGGCAAGACCGTCATGCTCAGCTCTGGGAGCGGGCGAGTCGGCAGGCGAGTCGGATAGAGCTGGTGAGTGCTGAGGTGTTGGGGGCGATCGCCACCACGGTTCAACCTGATGGCGTAGTTGCTGCGGCAGAACGGCGATCGCATGATCATGCTCTTGATTCGAGGATCAGTTTGGCTGTCGCGTTAGAAACGCTGCAAGATCCGGGCAATTTGGGTACGGTGATTCGTACGGCAGCGGCGGCTGGTGCTGACGGTTTGTGGGTGAGTGCAGATAGTGTTGATTTGGACCACCCTAAAGTGCTGCGAGCATCGGCTGGACAATGGTTTCGGTTGCCGATGGCAACTAGTAGAAATCTGCGGGCAGAGATCTTGCAGCTTCAGACCCAGGGAGTGCAGGTGGTGGCAACGTTGCCTACGGCTGAGTTGACCTATTGGCAAGCAGACTTTAAGCCACCGACGCTACTTTTGCTGGGAAACGAAGGTGCTGGGCTATCAGAAGAACTGACAGCAATATCTGATGTACAGGTCAAAATTCCTCTAGCAGTGGGTGTAGAGTCTCTGAATGTGGCGATCGCAGCTGCTTTGATTTTATATGAGGCACAGCGGCAGAGGGAGGGCTTAGGGGCTGGGAGCTAGGGAGTGAGGAGGAAGTTTTGCTTTATTCCCTACTCCTTTGACTCAGGAGGCTCGTTTGGAAGCTGAGTTTTTGCTTGAATGAATTGCTCAATGTCGGCAGCGGCATCTGCCAGCGCATCCAGGTCAAAGGCGGAATTAGCGCTATCGGCTTGCTGTTTGGCGTTTTCGGGTGGAGAAGTTGTGAGATCAGTGACCTCATTGGGCAATTGCAGAGTGGTTTCTAGCTGGGCGATCGCCTGCTCAAATGCTTTAGCGGCAGCGCGACGGAGTTCTTGTGAACCTTGATCCATGGTGCTAGCTCCTCATTCCAAAACGAGATCATTGAACGCACTTCGTATAAGAACAGAATGCACCGCTCATTAAGCAGATCTATCAGGGATGGATAGGCTGATTTTTGAGCGGATTCTAACATCCGTTTCGGAATCGTGTAACTGGGGTTCAACAGTTAGAGAGTGCTGTTTGCCACTTAGCATCCGTTACTCTGGCTTTTGAAATCGAGCCTACACAGGTGGAAAACTACTCGGCTTCGGGGAAAGTGACTGTTGCAACGGCTCCTCTAGTTCCCAAGGGTTGGGGGGATGCTCCATTGAGACTGGCTAAAACGGCTCCAGCATTTCCGGCTCTAATGACTACCTGTTCTTTGGCACTCCAAGTTTGCTGTTCTCCTTGGGGCAGGATTCCTTCATACTGAATCTCGCCATCAACGGTAACTCGTAGCCAGGATGCTTCAGTTAGGTTAATACTGACTTCGATGTCGTCAGTGGGGACGGCTGAGGGCTGAGGTGAGGCAACAGGGCTTGCTTCGGTCTGAGGAACAGTAGGAGTGGAAGAACTAGATACATTGGATTCAGCCGTTTCTTGCGAAGATTCGCTTGACTGAGGCTTGATCTGGCTGATTAGGAAGATGCCTCCACCAATGATGAGAATTCCGGCAATTCCATAGAGTGCATAGAGCGGATTGAAGCGAGTTGACGTTCTAGAAGACCCTGAGTGAGTCAATTCTGGCTCAACATCTGAGCTGGTTGTATTTGGGCTAAGTGTTGGTGTGTAAACGGCTTTTGCCGCAGGAAATTCCCGCTCAGGGAGGACTGGTTGAGATTTTACGGGTTGTGGTTGTAGCGGTTGTGGTTGTATTGGTTGTGGAGAAGCAACTTTGGGTTGCTCAATTTTAGCGGATGTAGCAGTGGTGCTATCCAGTGAAAACCGTTTGGATAAAGCCATTCCATCCAGTCCTACAAGGTCTCCATAGCGACGAATAAAGCCCTGAATAAAGACAGGTTCAGGTAGGACTGCTGCTTGACCGACTTCTATGGCTTGTAGCAGGCGCAGGGGGATAAAAGTTTTGGCTGCAACTTCTTCAAGGGATTTAGACTGCTGCTCTCGCGTTTGGTGCAGCTGCACGCCAATTTCTTTGAGTTGCTCTAGCTGAATGGGATTTAACTTGCTCACCGACTACTCCTTACTCCTCGGACGTTGATGCTTACTCAAGGGAGTTAAGCTACTCCATCTACTAGTACCAGAAATAATTCGGATGGTGCTGGTCTCATAAAAATTTGTCAGCTTTTTTAATCAGCTTTTTTAAACGGTGAGCAGCAGTACTGCGTAGATCCCTGCTCCCAGAGCAAACGATCCAAAATGGCTTTCGCGATCTTCGGGTAGTTCCTCCTTAAGGACGTTGAGGATAATTCCTCCTGCTAAAAAGGCAAAGAGGAGGGCGATCGCTGCTTCGTGAATGTGAGTGCCATAGCCAATTGCTACTCCTACAAGGACTGCAGCTGCCAGTATCCAGCGTCCTGTTTTGTCGTAAATGTGTTTATGGTTGTCGCGCAACCCGTAATCGTTGACGATGAAGTGAAACCCTAGGGCGATCGCAAACAAGAGTAGGCTCCAAAGTCCCGGTTCTTCACGATGGAACAACAAGTAGCCGATTAGGGCGTTATAGAGTGCAAAGGAGCCAATGTGTAGCCAGAATATGCCAATTTCGGGAATATCGCCTTTGCCGGAGTCCTGGTTGCGCTGTCGTGATACGGTAACAGCCCGCTCTAGTCCGTAAAAGACTGAGATGCCCAGGAGAGCCATCAGGTAGATGTGATGTTCTAAAAATAATAGAGACTGGTTTACCGAGGTTTCGTCTAAGGTTTCACGGATAGTTTCTTGAGCTTCGCTCAGGTCAGGCAGGATGTGAACAAATACATAAGCTACAGAAACTCCGCTACTGAAGGAGAGCCAGCGGCTACGTGGAATGGTGTTGAAGGATCGGATGTTACGCGCAAATAAATGCACCAGGGAGAGGGCGATCGCCAAAACCCCGGTCAAAAGAGCCAAACCAGAGCCAAATTGCAGTTCTGAATTCATAAGCGCTCAACTGCTGACCGAATTCCTCCAGCCCAAAAGAAGTTGCTAAAGGCAATCCCTGTTAGCACAACGTTTGACAGCATGAGGATAAGGCTGTCATGCAGGTTTTGAATTTTGTCAAAGCCTTTAGGGCAGACAATTCTAACTGCATAAGTCTCCCGTCGATTATGACGTAGATGATAAGTAAAAATAAGTAGCTTTTTCTCTACCTTTAGTGAGTACAATTGCCGAGGATTATAATTTGCTCGCTCTGCCTACTCTAAACGTGAGCCGAAAAAAAGAGGGTTGGGAGGCGAACCCCCAACCCTTGATGATCTATGTCCAGTAAAGGATTCGAGCTTTGGGAAAACGTTGAGCAATCTCACGCTCAAAGAACTGCCGTAGCTCTTTCATGATGTCAGTGTCATAAACATACTTGGTCCCACCAAACTTGTTGCGCTTAACGCTACGGGTTGTTTCGTCCATGTCCAGCTTGGTCTGTGGATACCAGGTGGTCAACACTTCTTTGGATTTGGGTGTAAAACGATGAGAAATGAGTTCAAAAGTCAGATCACAGTCAAAATCTAGAGCTTCGCTAATGGAGTCTAGAAGCTGAGTATAATGCTCAACCCAATCCTCCATGACCATGATTGGGGCAATCACCAGACCAATGGGATAACCTCCTCCAGATTGCGATCGCGGCAGTGCCAATTTGCGTAATGCCTGGAGCCGGGCTGCAACGGATGCAGTGCCTCCTTCAAACCGACCGGAGATGGGTGTGGCATTGACACTGGCACGACAGCGAGTGTGCCCATTGTGTGGTAAATCTAACAGTCCATCTACTGCGTCAAATTTGGACACCCAACGAAGATGCATTCCCTCTTGCCGACCAAAGTGACGAATGCACTCGGCGAGGCTACCTGTCAAATGCTCAATACCCAGCGGGTCGGTGTAACAACTCACTTCAAAGGAAGTTATCTGTCCAGGCTGCTTATAGTGAGTCAGGTTGTCTAAAATCTGCGGTAGGTTGGCAAAGGCGCGAATCACAGGAGGTCCAGACAGACTACCAGCCAGATAACAGTACTGACAGTGAGCCGGACAGCCCTCTGCTAAGTGAAATTGCCAGTCGGCAGAGGGAGGAATCGGGCTAAGTTTGAGGGCACTGGGTGGGGCGGTGACGACGGCAAGAGTACGTTTAGAAATGTCATAGGTGTCGCGATCGCTCTCTCCTCTCAGCCCTGTCAGACGATTGCGAGGCAACTCATCAACAGGCAAGTTGAGGGACTGTACTCGTGAAAGAATTTGCTGTCCCCAAGGCTCTTCCAAAGCAGCTGGGGTAAACATGACCCGCTCGGGCATCCAGAGCCGGGCAGACCGTACAGGCTGAGTTGGGATAAGAGTGGTTGTGTCAGTATTCTGCAAAATCTAATCCTCTAGTACTTCACGAATGCGTCGCTCTAGACGCTCCAAGTCAAGTCCACCTTCGTCACGAGCAATCCGACGAACCGTAGCATTGACGTTACTCAAGTCATTCACCAAATCTCTCAGAATCTCCTGCTGCTGCCGAGACTGAGTCACTTCACGCGGCTCTTGCACCAGGTCACGCACAATGGAATCTTCTGCACGTGATGCAATCAACGGGTCAGACTGCCCCTGAAGCTGAATAAAGGTTCTACGACCGGGTCCGCGGTCTTCCTCAATTGGTATTACGGCAGTCACTTGATCTGAACGCACATACTTACCAAATCCTAAATGAACCAATACAGATGACTGAATTTTCATGTAATGTTGTGCTTCTTCCTGCTTACCTCTATTCCTATTATCGCTTCTACAACAGAAGCTTGGATTGCTTAAGCAGAGCGGCTTTTACCTTGTTTTGGTAGGGGTTTCCTCTGGCAAATTAGGGAGCTATTTTGACTTGCGTTTGAACTCACGTTTTAACGATTTAGGAGGGGTTTTTGAGCAGTTCATGGATGCTCTGAAGCTCTGCCAAAATTGCTCGCAGCAATTCATGAGTAACCGTCTCAGCAGGTTGTTGAATTTCGATGGTGACTTGCTTAATTCCTAATACATCTTTTGCAAATCGGGCTACCTCATTGGGATGAAACAGCAGTGGGTCATCTTTGTCGAGTCGCAGTTCAGGATTTAGCTTCTGAGGGTCATAGGGCAGGTTAGAGTTCTCTGGATCGGTGTTGGCGTAGCGATATACCGAAGCGCGAGAGCGGTTCAAAGCTTTTTGCACGGCTTCGACTGACATCAATCCCTGAGGGTTGCTTGAAGTTTCAACATCCATGACTTCTTTCCATCTTGAGACTCACTAGTATCAATACTAGTCTTATTTCTAGAACGATTAGTCTTAATTCTTGCAAAAGCTGATTTATATTGAGACTTGCTTGTCTCAATTTGAGTCCATAGATGATACTGCTGAGTCTCTATTGAGATAGAGTTTTTGTCTCGGATATAGACTCAATTATATCGGTATGAGTCTATATCTGAGTTTGCTTAGTCTAGAATTGAGAAAAGGTTTTAAGGTCTGATTTGTTTTCCCTACTTAGAGGCGTAGCATTCAAGCAAGAATCGCGAGTTCATTTCAAGGACACCTCTGAAATTCATTCTTTTGAAGAAAATGCCCCTTGAAATTTAGGTTTTGTTTTAAGTAAGAATTTGTACAAAGCGATCGCCTGCTTCGATGATCCTCTTTGTCACCACACTTCCTTAAGCTTTGTCTTAGAATGAGACTTGCTTGTATTGTTGTTGGTCTAAATTTGATACTACTTAGTCTCACTGCAATCTTGAGATTTTGAATTTGTCGAGTTGATGAAGCCATATCTACTTCTAGATACAGGTAGCTAGCCCCCAATAGCTTTACAGAGATGCAATGGAGTGTGACCTCTACAAGTTCTACAAGATGCTTGCTTGACATGTATTACTTTTCAACTAGCTTTGCCGCTCTAGCACAGCCTTTTTAGTCTCACAATAAGACTTAAGCTCGTTTCTATGAGTCCAGTCTTGATACAGCTGAGTCTAAATTAGAGTGTGAATTCTGAGATTGTTGACTAGAGTAATAATTCTGTTTAAGTCATTTCAGAGCTTGTACAAACGCGGTTGATCCTGTTTCGGCTGAAGCCGATTATGTGCCAAGTATCTTTCTGAGCAGAATTTACTTATGTCTCTAAAGGAAGAATGAGACATTCAATAAGGTCACCCTGAAAACAGAGGATCAGCGAGAAGAATTGCAATAGGTTGGTGTTTGTGCGCTGTGTGAAACAGTCTCAACAGAAAATTTATGTATTTTTTCTGGGCTGGAAATTCACGGTGGATGAGACGGAATAGAGGAATTGAAGATGACACAGCAGCTCAATCAGAAAAAAGTTGCCATTCTAGTTACGGATGGTTTTGAGCAGGTGGAAATGACTGAGCCTAAGCAGGCTCTTGAGCAAGCAGGGGCTCAGTCCCATATCATTTCACCCAAAAGTGGCACTGTTCAAGGTTGGAATCACTTTGACAAAGGTGACAATTTTCCGGTTAACCTGATCCTAGATGATGCAAATCCTGGTGATTATGATGCTCTTTTGTTGCCGGGCGGCGTAGCGAACCCCGACCAATTACGCACTAATGAAAAAGCAGTGAAATTCATTAAGTCGTTTTTTGAAGCGGGCAAGCCCGTTGCCGCAATTTGTCATGGGCCATGGACGTTGATTGAGGCAGATGTTGTGAAGGGGCGCACGGTAACTTCCTGGCCCTCTCTTAAAACTGACTTAAAGAATGCAGGTGCAAACTGGGTCGATCAGGAGGTCGTAGTTGATCAGGGATTGGTAACGAGTCGGAATCCTAGCGACATTCCTGCCTTTATAGACAAGATGGTCGAGGAGTTTGCAAAAGGACAACATCAGGAACAGCGGCGTTCTGCTTAAGAATTAGCTGAACTAAAGTCTAGAGATCTAATATTATTCAGGCGAGAAGCATAGTTCTGCTGTGTTTCTCGCCTGAATTTTTGCTGAGTAACAAGCTGTTGTGAATCACGGTCATACGAGTCTTAAAGCTTTTTGCTAAGAGAAGTACTGGCGAGATTTTAAGTAGAAAGGGCTGAGTAGCCAGTTAGCGTCTTACTTCGAGGTTAAAGCGTCTCAAATTAAGTCTTGCCGTAAAATTAGTTGGTCTTAACATAAGACGCTCAATTTGAATGCAGGAGTAAATGGCCGTGCGGATGAAAAACCAAGGTATGGATGTTAAATTACTTTGCGGGTAAGTTGTTCTGGTTCTGCTAGTTTCAATTTGCTAATTAGTTTTAGGTGTTGAAGGAACGGCAATTTCAAAAGACTAAAAATGGATTTTAATTTGCTTATAAGTCAATTTCTGCTTGGGTGTTTCTCGATCGTTTTAGCAGAATTAATTCGAGATTTTTATCATTTGGCAGGGCATTACTGGCAGCCTATTCAAGCTTTTCATACGTTGCACCACAAGGCTTATCGTCGAGATTTAACGATGGTCAGTCTTGAGGCTTATTGCAAGGCGCAGCTTTATAATGATGTGCCAGAAGCGATCGCCATGACCCTTATTACGGGCGCGATCGCAGGTCTTGCTCAAAGTTATGGATTTGCAATTGGCTGCGTTTATTCGTTGGGTTTTTTAGTCTCAGCTTTAGCTCGTTCTCAAGGCTTACTGCTGCAAACTGATTTAACCCATAAGCCAGGAGATTTGGTTGAAATTCCGACTCGATGGACGGTGAATCGAACCTATCACTGGCGACACCATTTTGATCAGGGAAATTCCTATTATTCTGGTCACTTTACTGTTTTCGATAAGCTGTTAGGAACCAGCTTGTCGCTGAAGGGGAAGGTGGTTGCGGTAACGGGTGCTTCTGGCTCTATGGGACGGGCGCTGATTCAACAGTTGGCTCAGCAAGGGGCAAGAGTGGTTGCATTGACGACTTCGGATGGAGCGGAGTTTGACACTCCAATTGAGGTGATTAAGTGGCATCCGGGACAGGAGAATGAGTTGGGCGATCGCCTCAAAACGGTTGACATTCTGATCATCAACCACGGTATTAATGTGCATGGCGATCGCACCCCTGAAGCAATTCAAAAGTCGTTTGAGATCAATACTTTCTCTGCCTGGGCGTTGGCGGAGCTATTTTTGAGTACGGTACAGAAGTCAGAGCATAAGGCAATCAAGGAGCTTTGGATTAACACGTCTGAAGCGGAGGTTAGTCCGGCGCTCAGCCCTCTGTATGAATTGTCAAAGCGCACCCTTGGAGATTTGATTACTTTGCGGCGACTGGATGCCCCTTGCATCATTCGCAAACTGATCCTGGGACCATTCAAGAGCAATTTGAATCCGGTTGGGGTGATGAGTCCAACTTGGGTCGCTTGGGCGATCGTGGCGCTTGCCAAGCGCGACTTGAGAAACATCATCGTCACGGTTAACCCAATCACTTATGTGGCGTTTCCGGTGAAGGAGTTATTGCAGTCTGTTTATTTTCGGTTGTTTTCCAGGCAATAGGGATCAAGCATCCACTTCTTGGATTATCAACCTCAAGGTTTATGAGGACAGAAATTCATCGTATCTTGTGCAAAGGCGATCGCAAAAAGAGCGGTTGAATTTAGTCCAAATTTAGTCCAGCTTATTTTTGAATTCTCTAAAAGCTCTGCCAATCAAAATTCTTGTTGATCTGAGTAGTTGCGGGATACGCAACTACTCAGGAGTGGATAGCTGACTAATCTGCTCAAACTCATAATTATGAGCAAGGCGGCTCAGACGTTTTGCCAAGAAGGTGTGGACCGCTGGAATTCGTTGAATGAGCTGGTTGATTTCTTCCTCGTCACAAAGTTGGGATGCACCGCACAGTGCTGCGATCCAGTCAGTTGGCATGACCCTTAAGCTCTCGCGGGTTAGGGACTGGCGATCGCCCTCCTCACCAGTCTCAAGTGCTAGAGGTGGCAGCGCCTCATGAATAAACTGCACTCCCAAATGCTCGGTCATTTTGTCGCAAAGTACATTCTCCCGAAATGGTTTGGTGACAAAATCATCGCAGCCTGATGCGAGTGCCTGAGTGCGATCGCTCCTTGAAGCTTGAGCTGTCAGCGCAATAATTACAGGCTGCTCCTCTGAATCAGCGCGAATTGATTGGGCTGCCTCATAGCCATCCATCACAGGCATTCTGACATCCATCCAGATCAAGTGGGGCTGCCACTGTCGCCAGAGGGCGATCGCTTCTTGCCCATTGGCTGCTTGCTGCACATCAAACCCTAACTGCGTCATCAAACGAGTCAAAAGCAGGCGATTCTCAGACTGATCGTCCACTACTAAGATCCGATAGTTCGGCTGACCTGGAACCAGCCCAATCACCTGTTGAGGGGAGGAAGTACTTGTCACATCAGATGCTTGGGCAATCTGAACCGGAATGTGAACGTAGAAGATACTACCCTGTCCCAAGGTACTGTTAACTGAAATTTCGCCGCTCATCAACCTGATGAACCGACGACTAATCGTTAACCCCAACCCTGTTCCACCGGGAGTTACTTTTCCAGAATGACTTTGCATGAAAGCATCAAAAATGTGCTCGATTTCATTCGCGGCAATCCCCATACCCGTATCTTGCACTTCAAATGAAAGTAAGTGAGTTGTATTTGATTCGTTTTTAGCAGGGTTCGACTGCTTGACGCGCAGCGTTACACTTCCCTGTTCCGTAAACTTAATGGCATTGCTAAGCAGATTGAGTAAAATCTGACGCAGCTTGCCTGCATCAGCAATGAGATATTGCGGCACATCTGAAGCCAGTTCAATTTGAAATTGCAAGCCCTTGGACTCAGCTTTTTGTTGCAGCATTTCCCGCAAAAATTTCAGCAGAGCCCTTAGATCAAAGCTGCTTTCATCTAAGGTTGTGCGTTCTGCTTCCAGTTTAGACAGGTCAAGAATATCGCTAATTAAATTGAACAACTGTTCGCCGCTGCGATGAATGATTTGAATGGTTTCAAGTTGTTTGTCAGAAAGAGAGGCATCACGGCGCATCACTTGAGTGAATCCCAAGATTACGTTGAGCGGCGTTCGCAACTCGTGACTCATATTGGCTAGAAAAATGCTCTTTGACTGACTCGCAGCTTCAGCAGCTTCTTTGGCCTGTTGGGTTGCTAGCTCAGCAGCCTTGCGATCGCTAATATCCATGCTGATGCCCAGTAACCGAACCCGCCTATGAGGATCGGGCAGCGGAGTTAAAGTCGTCAGAAAACTGTGGACTTGATCCCCAAACGGCAACGACTCTTCATAGGCGATCGCTTCACCCCGCCACAAACACTGATAATAGTTCCTACGCATTCGGGCAGCCATTTTAGCATCCCACAATTCACCCACCCGTTTGCCGACAAAGCTATCAGCCGATCTGCCAGTCGTTTCAATTGCCCGATTCATGCTGACAACTTGAAATTCCCCATCCTCAAGCTGCTCAACCACCCAAATTGCTTCTGTCGCTGAATCGTAAATACTGCCTAAAAACTGTTCTCGCTCCTGCAAAGCCAGTTCTGCTCGTCTGCGTTCCGTTACATCGATCGCCACGCCACCCACTAACATTTCATTGAGTGATCCTGGAAAAGGAAACTGGTAAACCAAAAACTCGCCGGTCATTCCATCAAGCCGACAGATAGACTCGACCGTCTCGCTCGCCTGTCCCGTCTGAGCGACTTTGTGAATGCTTTCCAAAAATTCCTGCCCAAACCCAACCGCATCAAGAGTATCGGTTTGATCGGCGCTGGAACAGGTAGGCAAGCGAAACATTTGAGCATAACGCTGGCTGGTGTAGAGCAGTCGTCCTGACTCATCCGTAATCCAGGCTGCTGCTGGACTTTGATCCATAAAAGTCTGAAAGCGCTGCTCACTCTCTCGCAGTGCCCGTTCTGTGCGCTCTCGGTGAAACAATTCTCGTTGCAGTCGGTTATTTGCGACTTGCAGTTCAATGGTGCGTTCGGCGACATGCCGTTCTAGTTCTACCTTGTTCCTCTGCAATTCCTGAGTGCGCTCTGCCACCTGCTGTTCCAGGCTCACGTTTAAATTTTGCAGTGCCCGTTCTGCCCGTTGACGACCATAGTCTAGCCGGTTAAAGATATAGCCATTCCAGCCAATTAATGCCGAAAGAACAAACACATTCGTAGTACTAGACAGAGCAGATTCGGCTGTGGAACTGTAGAAGTTTAGCCGCAGTCCTACTTCACTCAACCCTTCTGAGAGAATCGGCACTGCGATCGCCAGCGGCGATAGACGGCGAATCATTTGGTTTCCGGCTTGCTTGCCTAGCAGCAGCAGCATAATTCCTCGATCAGGACGGCTACAGAGAATGCCGCTACTCAGGAGCAGGAAGGCGATCGCCGTATGCGGAGCCATTCCCACGTAAGAAGTTGTCGTATAAGAATAGACTCCACCATAAATATGTCCCAACAGCCCAACTAAACCGAGAAACCAGATTGCTAGCGACACCCCCTGTGAAACGAGATCAATCTGCCAAAGCTGCAACAACAAAGCCAATCCCAGCAGCAAAAGTGCGGTTGCAGAGTTGATTGCCATTCGCCCTGGAGCAACCGTACTTCCAAAGGGCTCTGGTTGCTGCATGAACAACTGATCAATTCCCAAATCTTTGCCAAAGCAATACTCAATCAGAGTGAGAGTAGCCAGCAGAGTGATTAAAAGTGAGAAATTAAGAATTAAAAATTGAATAGCCCATCTCCACAGTGCCGACCGAACACCATGTTGCTGATACCAAAGAAGATGCAGCGTTGCTCCGCCCAAAATAAATCCTAGAGCAATATTGACCTTCATGCTGGTCGAGTGGGAAAAGCAGGTCTTAAGCAATGGGATATCAAACATCCATCCCAAAATGACCAAAAACCCGATCGCCATCACTATAGATGCGACTTGTCTAGAGAAAGATTTCAGTCTCAATATCCAAGCTGAATTACTTTGATTAGACGGTTTCAGGATATACATCAGAAGCATCTAGTAGCAGTATGTGTTGCGTCCCTTTTCCTTAGCGGCATACAGTGCTTTGTCAGCCATAGTAATCAAAGATTCCAGTCCATCGTGATGTGAATGAGGAATGGCACTAGCAATGCCAATGCTCACCGTGACAAACTCACTTACTTGAGAAGACTTGTGCGGAATTTGTAAATCTGCCATAGCATTCTGAATGCACTGAGCAACATGGATAGCGCCTTTGGAATCAGTGTTCGGCAAAATTACAGCAAACTCTTCGCCGCCATAACGAGCAGCTAAATCCGCAGGGCGCTTAATACTTTGTCCGATCGCCTGCGCCACCCGTTTTAAGCAATCATCTCCATTCAAGTGACCGTAGTGATCGTTGTATCGCTTAAAAAAGTCAACATCACACAAAATTAACGATAGGGGCAATTGTTCCCGCCTGAGTCGCTGCCACTCCTGTTGAAGCACCTGATCAAAACATCGTCGATTAGCAATTTGGGTTAACCCATCACTATTAACGAGCCGCTTTAACTCTAAATTTGTGCGTCTCAGCGCTTCCTCAGCTTGTTTACGTTGCATAAACCCACCGAGCTGTAGGGCGATCGCACTCACCAAGTTAACTAAATTAATCTCAAACTCACTGTGGCTACGCTTAAAAAATAACAGAACCGCTAAAACCTGCTCTTCCAACACAATCGGCACCGCAAACGCAGACTTTAGACCAGCCAATTGAGCAACAGGCGAGCGCAAAAACATAGATGTGCTCTGAGAAATATCTGCAATCCACTCCGGTTGGCGAGCAGTCCAAATTGTTTTAAGCAAGCTGACATTCTGATCAAAAGACAGATCTCGGCTCATCTCATGAAATTGCTGAAGCCGAACATCCTCAGCATCATAATCAACTCGACTGAGGTGAAACGCTGTATCATCCAGGTCAGAAGTCCAAGCTTCACTGTAGTCCCAGGCGATCGCCCGTCTCACCTCACACAGCACCGCATCCAGCGCTGCCTCAAAATTAGTTGCCTCATCCACTGCCTGAATAATCGTGAGCAAAAGCTGAGTTTCTGACTGGGCTTGTTTACGCTCCTGAATCTCTCGCTGAAGCCGCTGAGTTTGCCACTGAAGCATCAACTGCTGGTGAACTCGCGCCAGCACCTCCTCTGCCTGGAACGGCTTTGTAATATAGTCAGATCCGCCAACTGCAAATGCCCTTACCTTATCGGCAGCACTATCCACTCCACTCAGAAAAACTACCGGAACTTCACGAGTTTCAGCAGAAGCTTTCAATGCCGTACAAACCTCATAACCATTCATTCCCGGCATCATAATGTCTAACAAAATTAGGTCAGGGGGGTGAATTTGTGCAGATTGCAGGGCGATCGCCCCATTCAACGCCTTCCTGACCTTATATCCCTGCTGATCTAAAATCGAAGACAGAACCCGTAGGTTATCTGGCTGGTCGTCAACAATCAGTAGATTTCCAATAGCATCTCCGACCACTCACTTACCCCCATCCTTGCAAATTAAGCTCCCAACCTTTTCAGACTTATAGATTTATCCCTGTGAGCAGAAGATTTAAACCGTAATTTCCCCGTTCTAAACCGAACCCCCTTAAGATTTCATTAAAAATTCTTTCGGCTCTATGGGTTTTTACTAGTAGGGTTTTGACATCATGTAAAGATCTAGCAATAATTAGCCTGATTCTTGGAAATTGCTATGACGTAACCAGAATGCAATTCAACCTTCAGCTAGATGAGTCAAAAGCTAGAAACCTGTCTAATCATTGACAACATCGCAAAAGAGAAAGTCCAGCAATGAGGCGCTTCAATCTTTTTACCCTGATCTATTTAGCTGCAGCGACAGTATTTGCCATCATTTGGTTTTCGCTCAGCAGCACTGGAGCAGCACTCGCAGCTGGATTTGCCCTGACACTTATGGTGTGCAGCCTATTTCCCTGGTGGCAACGCACAATTGGTGATATGGGTAAAAAGGGGAACTACATTGTCGATGCGATCGGAATTTTGGTGCCCTTAGCAATTCAGATTTACGGCTTGATCTCAGGAGAACTAGGGCTGAGCTACTTTCTGATTGGTTTTGCGATCGTAATGCTAATTTCCACAATTGAAGATGTAGTGGTGCTAAATCGCTTAGAAAGGGCACAGCGGCAAGTGTAAAAGAAACACAACCAAATAGGGTTATTAGGCAGTTGACTTATGCTTAGCCAGCTTCAACGCTGATAGCAACAAAACTGTACCCAAGCTTAAGTACAACAGAGAGCTTGATACGTACCTTAAAAGATTGCTGCCAACAAATGCACCCAAAATTGAACCAGATGCCATTGAAACGATAAATTTCTGTTCTAATTTAGCTTCCCTGAGCCTTTTCTGACTTCTATACTTAAACAAACCCATCACAATAGTTGGAATGCTGATCGCAAGACTCAAGCTTCCTGCCAGCTTAATATCAACCGAAAACAACAAAATAATCGTCGGGATAATTAACTCTCCACCTGCCACACCCAACATACTGCTGAACACGCCAATTACGATTCCTTTTAAAAATCCCAATCTGATTTTTAAAAGGCTCGGCAGTTGCAAACTCTCCAGACTAAAGATGAGATGATGCCCTATCAACACAACGCTAAGAAAAATTAGAAAAACGACGACAACTCGGTTTAATACCCGCTCGTTAATTTGAGTTGCATAATGCACTCCAACAGAAGAGCCGATTAGAGAGCCTGCCAAAATATTTACGATCACTGCCCAACTTGCAGCAACATTCTCTAGCCCCACAACGCTACTTCGAAAAATGAATGAAAATGTTACTGTGACAAGGCTGACAATGAGGTTGATGATAACTGCTGTAAAGTTCGATAGTGAAAAACGCTGACTAAAACGGGTAAGCGGAACTCTGCACCGCCCAACCCAATCAATCCACCCAGAACCCCGACTAAAGCACCCCAAGCAAACGCCCAGAAGTTTCGCATTCAAATCTCCACATCTAGCGACAACAAGATTGTGAGCGGCGTGCTTTGAGGTTGAGCTAATCAACTTAGCAGCACTTAATTCTAATCCGGGTAGGGTGCGTTGCTTGGTAGCAACGCACCAGGTCATAATGCTCGATCACCAATTAGCTTCATACGCATCTCGAACAGCTTGAGCCAAATTTTCGGGAGTGCCAATGTCCAGGTAGCGACCTTGCTCAAAAACCTCAGCTTCCACTCGAAAACCCTGATCGATCGCCGCTTGAATCACATCTCCAATAGGCAGCTCTGGTCGTGGCTCGGTCAAAGATTCTGAGTCTGAGGAATACTGGGAAGCGATCGCCTTCAAGTACTCATGCATGAAGTGGGTGAACTTCGGAGTCCAGGTGGCGATCGCCCACATATAGCGCAAATCAGTTTGAAGCGGCTTCTCAATCACATAACGAACCCGCCCCGACAAATCAAAATCTACCATTCCTGCCTTGCTCGGCTGCTCAGTTGGAAACAATCCCAGCACGACATCAGCACTCCCGTTTGCCTGACGTGCGAGAATTTTGGCAAACGCATCCTGTGGTTGAAACAAAATATCGGGAAATCCCAGCGCAATCACCGCATCCTGCACAAATGGGTAAGCCTGATCCAGTGTATAGGGAACTCCAAACGGCACGTGCACCGTCAGATAGGCAAGATGCATGTCCAGCATCGTACCATCGCCAAAATAGTTTGGAATATCCCACTTTCCCGGACGCAGCACCAAATACGCTGTTGTAACGCCCGCCTGCCGCATCTTCTCCAGCAGATAATGGCAGACTACCTTAGGGCGCAAACTGCCATTCGCACCACGGCGAAACCCAATCGGATAAAGCTCCTTACTCATCGGTAAAGGAGCAATCCTTGTCGCCTGACCCCCTGCGGGCAACAGTCCAATAACTCGTTGCGGATAATGACTTACCAAATCTTTAATTTTCAAAGAAGTAAATGAAGATCTGACCCAACCGGTACTGACGTGTCTGCGTATTGATTAATATATAACCGACCTCAAGCTGCATCCGACCAATCCGCTTGCTACCTATTTTGCGAACGCTTTTACTGAATTCCTATGCTGAAAACGAAACCGACCCGGAAATCTAAGCGGAAATCGAAACAGCAAGACACCCCTGAAGCCCCAGCTTTGTCGCTCAAAGAGCGGATCGCCCAAAAGAAAAAAGCTGCACGAATTCGTCAAGACTTAATTCGCTTCACCACCTTTGCAGCTTTCTTCTCTGCCATCATCGGCTTGATTGTAGGCTTAGCAGGTGGCTGGAAGGCAGGAGTCGGCTCAGCAGTCGGCATTCTCTACACCTCCTTGTCCTTCAAATATCCCCGCCATGCACTATGGGCCTTCCTAATTTACTTGCCCTTTGGCGGCACTATCACCTACTACATCGGCAATAGTCCGCTACTTCAGCTTGCCAAGGACGGCTTCTACATTCCGGCTTTGTTCGGTGTGATTCAGTATTGCCGTCGTGAAAACCTGCCCATCCTGATTCCTAAACGGCTCGTTACCCCCCTGGCAATTCTGTTTGTCCTCTGTTTGTTTACTCTAGTATTCGTCAACGGAATGCAGCAGCTCTCAGCTCATGCCCCTCTAGACGGAACCCTGTATGCAGTGGCAGAAGGAGGGATGTATGAAGATGCTGACGTTTCGGCAGGTGGTAGCCCCATCCTGATGGGGATTCTTGGGTTTAAGGTCTTAATGGGTTACATTCCCCTGATTGTTTGTGCCTACTATCTGATTCGAGACAAGAATGATTTGTTGTTTCTGACTCGAACGACCCTCGTTGTAATCTTGGTCTGCTGCGGTCTTGCCTTCATCCAATACCTATTCCTTAAAACAGGACGGTGCCAGGGTACCCGGTTTGCAGAAGGGTCCAGTTTGTTTAGAGCTTCTCTAGACGCCAAGTGCTTTGTGGGTGGTTCCTTACTTTACAGTCCAGAGCAGGGGCAAATTCGTTTACCGGGAACATTCGTTGCACCCTGGCAGTGGGGTTGGTTTCTCATCTCAGCAGGTTTCTTTGGTTTCGCTTCTGCCTTTAGCGATCCCTTTGCTCGCTGGAGAACAATGGGACTATTGTCCATGGCAGCTGTCTTTGTCATGTCTGTTCTCTCGGGTCAGAGGATTGCGCTGGCACTTGTTCCAGTCTCAATAGGAGTCCTTCTCATCCTGACAGGTCAGGTTGTCAACTTGAAGCGGTTCGTTCCCGCTGCCTTTATCTTGGCAATCATCCTAGGTATTGCTACAGTCAACAACCCAGCGATTCTACAGGAGCGGGTTGAGAGCTTTCAGAGCAGATGGGAAGCTTCTCCTCCTCAAGAATTTATTATGAGTCAGTTTGAGTGGGCGCTAGGAGTTCAAGAAGGCATACTAGGCAAAGGGTTAGGCAGAGCAACAAACTCGGCAAGGGTATTTGGCGATACGGCATTCTTTGAAACTTATTACCCCAAGCTAATCTATGAGATTGGACCTCTGGGTGTACTGGCATTTTTGGCAGTAGTCACAGTTTTAACCATTGAAACGTTTAGGGCCTATCGTTCTGTCAAGGAGCGCAACCTGCGAAGTTATGGGGCCTCTTTCTGGGTCTTTGTCCTACTGATCAGCTACAACACCTATTACTATCCGCTAGATGTTGATCCGGTTGCCGTTTACTACTGGTTTTTTGCTGGGGTCGTGTTAAAACTACCTGAGTTAGACCGTCAGGAAAAGCTAGCTGCACAAGGCATAGAAGAGCCGGTGGGTAGGAAGAGGAAGCGCTTGAAACGAGCAGGATTCAGTTAGTTTTGTGTTAAGAAGGGTGTGGGTTAGCCTAGCCTAATCCAGTCAAATGAGTTGCGATCGCTTTTTGTTAATCGTTTTTTGTTGGTGTATACGCTTATCAAGGTTTATTAGGAGCGTCTCCCTTGACTTTGCCTCTGATCTCTGTCGTCATTCCAACCTATGGCCGCGAGGAAGTTCTACGGGACACCTTAACCAATGTCATCCAGCAGGACTACCCAAACTATGAAGTGCTGGTGGTAGACCAAACGCAGAACCATGAGCCTGAAACTGAGGCTTACTTAAACGAACTGGCGGCTACCGAGAAGATTCGCCTGTTTCGGGTAGGCTGGGCCAGTTTGCCGGGTGCTAGAAATTACGCAGTCCGTCGTGCTTTAGGAGAAATTATTCTCTTTATTGATGATGACGTGCAGTTACCGCCCGGATTTATAGCTGCCCACGCTCAAAATTTTTCCCGATCAGAAATTGGTGCAGTCGCGGGGCGAGTATTTGACCGGATGAAGCTGGCAGATGCTGATCCAGGTTTGACGATCGAATATTTGCCTGCTGAAGCGATGGACCCTGGAATTGCCTGGTATCACATTGATTTGGTGCATACGATTAAGCCTCAGCGTGTTTTGACGGCAAGAGGCTGCAATATGTCCTTCCGCCGTGACCTGTTTGAGAAGTATGGGCTATGGTTTGACGAACGGTTCCGGGGTAGCGCAGTGCGGGAGGAGTCAGATTTTTGCCTGCACATTCGCCAAACGGGGCTGCAAATTTGGTATGACCCGGAGGCGCACCTGGTGCATCTAGGTGAGGAAACGGGCGGCTGTCATGACATCAGTACGCGATCGCTCAAATACCAAATTACCTTCTACCACAACCACTTCCTTCTGGGGCTAAAAAACCTCACCTTTTCTCAGGCGCTGCGACTATTCGCCCGACTGTTTGACTGCCATGTGCTGGGTCGTCCACCCTGCCATAAAAGCGGTTCTCCCCTTAAGATTTTAAGTCGAGCCGGATTCTACACGGCTGGCTTTTTAAGTGCTTTATGGACAGTGATCCAATCGCTTTGGAATGATGGACAGTCCTATAGCCGTCTAGATCAGGAAGATAGTAGTCCCAAAATCAGCCTGAATAGCCAGAAGTCGGAGGTTAAAAGTCAAGAATCAGGAGTCAGTGGGTAAGGGGCGATTACCCTACAGGGGGAACTGCTTCGCATCGCCCGCATCTGCTTGAAACGATTGAAACTCACAGACTTGCAGTCCGCCTTAATCCATACCTTAAAGACTAACCATCAGCCGCAAAGTTAATCAGCCGTGGAGTTGTAAAGTGAGAATTCTGGTAGCGAGTCACACCTACATCGTTGACCTGAACTGCGAAAAACTCAGACTCATGGCTGCGTTGGAGCCAGGTATTGAAGTTACGATTGTAGTGCCTCGACGCTGGCGACCCGGAGGCGTACAAAATAAGCTGATTGAAACGCGATTTCGACAGGAAGGTTCGTTTCAGGTTGTACCTGTCTCTAACTTCAGCGAAAACAACCAGGGGCTTTTACTATTTGGGGCTGACCTAGTTTCGTTGCTGCGAAAATTTCGTCCTGAAATTATTCAAGTTGAGCAAGGTTCTAAAGCACTGGCTTACTTTGAGTTAATTACCCTGAATCGCATCCTACGGCTCAACGCTAAAAACGTGTTTTTTACCTGGTGGAATTTACCCTACGACCTGAAGTTTCCGATCTCCTGGCTAGAGAGCTACAACCTGCGCCACACGCAAGGACTAATTGTAGGAAATCAGGATGGAGCCGAGATTTTGCAGCAGCGAGGCTATCGGGGAGCCACAAAAGTGATGCCTCAGCTTGGGGTAGATGAAAAATTGTTTTGCCCTCGGCTTCAACCTGAACTAACGGCTAAAGTTGGCGTTAAGCCGCATGAATTTGTGGTGGGTTTTGTCGGTCGGTTTGTCCCAGAAAAGGGACTCCTAACGCTGCTTAAAGCCGTTGAGAAATTGGGCGATCGCCCCTGGAAACTGCTGCTGCTTGGTCGCGGTCCATTAAAACAAACGCTAATGGATGAAGCAGCAGCAATGGGAATTGGCGATCGCATCATTTGGGTCGAGAGTGTTCCCCACGATGACGTGCCTCGCTATATCAACTTAATGAACTGCTTGGTCTTGCCCTCCGAAACTGATAAGCAGTTTAAAACATTAACTTCTGCTGGCTGGAAAGAACAGTTTGGACACGTCTTAATTGAGGCAATGGCGTGTCAGATTCCGGTTGTCGGGTCAGATTCGGGCGAAATTCCCTACGTGATCAAAGATGCAGGTTTGATTTTCCCAGAAGGGAACGTGGTTGCTTTGTCAGACTGTTTAGCCAAGCTGATTGATCAGCCAGAGCTAGCTCGTGATCTTGCCCAGCGAGGCTACAGCAGAGCCATGACCCACTACACTAATCTGGCTCTAGCAAAGCAACAGCTTGAATTCTATAAGCAAATTCTTGGCAACCGCCACTAAGTCCAGCCACTATGCATCACCCGCTGCGGATTCTCCAAATTGTTCCCTCGATTTCCTTGGTTTATGGCGGTCCGAGTCAGATGGTGCTGGGTCTTTCTAAGGCGTTAGCGGCTGAAGGCGTTGAGGTGACAGTACTAACGACTGACTCAAATGGCGACGTAGGTCAGCCACCCCTAGATGTACCGCTCGATCGCCCCGTTGCTCAAGAAGGTTATCAAGTTCGTTACTTTCGCTGCTCCCCTTTCCGCCGCTACAAGTTTTCGTTGGGGTTGTTGCGCTGGCTAGCTGACCATGCCGATGAATTTGACTTGGCTCACATCCATGCCCTGTTTTCTCCCATCAGTAGTTTTTCGGCTAGCGTTGCTCGTTCTAAAAATCTTCCCTACTTATTGCGTCCGTTAGGAACCCTTGATCCTGCTGACTTACAGAAAAAGAAGGCACTCAAGCAAATTTACGCGGCGCTGTTAGAACGTCCAAATCTGGCTGGAGCCGCCGCTGTCCATTTCACTAGTCCTCAAGAAGCTAAAGTCTCAGAACGCTTTGGAGCCGTCACACAGGATTTGGTAATTCCTTTGGGAGTTAACTGGCAAAAACCTAACCCAGCAGATTCTCAAACAGTCCATGATGCTGCGTTGCACAACCTAAAAATTCCGCAGCAACAGGGTGTTCCCCTGGTATTATTTATGTCGCGGATTGATCCCAAAAAGGGATTGGATTTGCTGTTCCCGGCATTAGAAAGACTGCTGGCAGAGGGATTAAAATTCCATTTCGTGCTGGCTGGTGGTAATCCACAAGACCCAGATTATGAGAATCGCATTCGCACCCAGGTGCAAAGTTCATCTCTAGCGCCACATTCTACAATTGTCGGATTTGTTACGGGTGACTCAAAAACGGCCTTGCTGCAAACGGCTGACCTATTTGTGCTGCCGTCCTACTACGAAAACTTTGGTATCGCTGTCGCAGAAGCAATGGCGGCGGGCGTGCCCGTCGTTATTTCAGATCAGGTACACATCTGGGAAGATGTGAAACAGTCAGAGGCAGGCTGGGTCAGCGCTTGCGAAGTGAATGCCCTGACAGACCAGCTGAGAGCCGCAATTCAATCTGTGCCGGAGCGGCAACGGCGTGGCGCAAACGCTCAGGCTCATGCGCTCAAACACTATAGCTGGAAGGCGATCGCCCAACAAACAATCCAGGCATACCAGCAAATTTTGGCGAAATAATCCTTACCCTTCGTTTTGCTGAACTAAACAAGCCAGCGCCTCTTCCATCTCGACTTGAGGAAACTCTGCATAAAAGCGACTAACACTGAGGAAGGTTTCGGGAGCGGCTAACACAATCACGCGATCGCCCCAATGCTTTAACAAACTGACCAACTCTAGAGGAGCAACCGGAGCGCAAATCAAGATTTTTGCAGGTCGTTTTGCCCGTAGTGCCCTGGCTGCGACTGCCATTGTCATTCCCGTCGCAATGCCATCATCTACTAGAACGGCGATCGCCCCTTTGGGATCGATCTGTGGACGGCTAGCAGTAAACTGTTCCAATTGCTCCTGTGCTTTAGCCTGTGCCTCTTGCAGCGCCAATCGCCAGGAGCCACCAAGCGGTTGAATAAAAGCACCCTGACGAGAGCGAATGATATGCCCATCTGCCGTGACTGCACCAATTGCTAGCTCTGGGTTTTCGGGACGAGTTACCTTTTTGGCAATCACTACATCAAGTGGACAGTTTAGCGATCGCGCCACAGGAGCCGCTACGGGCAACCCACCCCTCGGCAACGCATAGACAATAGCCCTCATAGGCAGCAGCAAGTCCAACTGTTCAACTTCCTGAAGAACGGCTTGTGCCAACTTTTCTCCAGCTTCCTGGCGATCGCGAAACAAAGGAATAGGCGGCATCGCTCCCTCCAGGTCCGGTGGGATCAAGCCTATCATGCCTGATTTTGTCGTCTAATCAGGAAAATCTTGAATTCCCAAGCTAAATAAGTCCTGGCTAGAAAAAATTGGCTCTAAAATTTAAAAGATTGCCCTAACTGCAAGCAACAACCAAACTGTTTAGAGAAGCCCTGTCTAGAAAGACGACAAGTTTAGGAATTCTTTCCTGCTCTCGCTTGCGGTCAATACGCCGACACTTTTAAGAACTACATGCCTGATCAAATTGACTTGTTTAACCTGTCGGAGGTCAAAGACACCGCGCCCCCTGCCGACTTTAATCCAGACCTGATCCCCACTGATGTAAAGGTGCCAATTCCGTCTGGCACTTACCCGACGCTTGATCCAATCCCCGATCACTGCAATCGCTGCCACCGCTGTGACTTAGGGGCGACGCGTACTCATGCGGTAGTTGGGCGGGGCAATCCAAAAGCAGACATCATGATCGTGGGAGAAGGTCCAGGGCAAAACGAGGATGAAACCGGGATACCCTTTATCGGCAAAGCGGGACAGCTTTTAGAAAAAATTCTAGAGTCCGTTAAGCTCAGCAGTCAGGATGACGTTTACATCTCCAACGTTGTGAAGTGCCGTCCGCCCAACAATCGCACTCCGACGACGGACGAGATGGAAGCCTGTAAACCCTACCTGATGGAGCAGATCCGCTTAGTTGATCCCAAAATTATTCTGTTAACCGGAGCAACGGCAGTAAAAGGCATAACGGGTGACAAACGAGGCATTACTAAAATCCGAGGGGAGTGGTTGGAATGGGATAACCGGCTCTGTATGCCAATTTTTCACCCTGCCTACCTGCTGCGAAATCAGTCACGGGAAAAAGGCGGACCCAAATGGCTGATGTGGCAGGATATTCAGGCAGTACGGGCTAAGCTCGATGAAATTCGGGGATCAGGAGCCTAACTTACAAAGGCTGTATGTCTCCAGCCCGGCAGTCCCTTAACCAAGTCTGAATCGCCCGACCAATTACTCCATTACTGGTGTCTGTTGGAGGGGAAGGGGGTTCGTCGGAAGGACTGCCGATTTGGGAGAGCATTAGCACAAAGCGCCAACCACTCTCTGCCTGGGTGAGAAACAGCCAGTGATAGTGCTGAAACTGCACAACTTCACCAGTTACGTACTGTCTTTCTAGAGTTGTGAAGAAAACTTGGTCAGGATCGTCTTCCGGTGCCGTTGGCGTGTACTCACCGGGTCCAAGGCTCAGCGGCTCAAATTCGGGTCGTCCTGCTAGTAAGACGTAGCCGAAAACGTCGAGCGATCGCTCCCGATTTCGGGCCCGCTGGCTTACCCGGTTTGCATAACTCGGCAGATCTCGTAGCAGTATTGCAGTCAAGCTTTCTAAATTGTCTGGGCAAGTAACCTCAGGGCGAATGTAGTCAGCGGCATCAGCGTGTCCTGGTAGTGCGGTGGGATGGTCTGAATGGGTTGTTGCTGCAAGAGATGGCGCAAATCCGCCTGCTACCAGCCCACCTGCTATCCAACAAAGCCATTTCTGTGTGGCTTGCCACTGCATTAAAGTTGACTCCTACGATTACAGGACGGTGGCTAATTCATCACAAATTCGCTCAAAGGCAATAACAGGATCTTCTGCCGCCGTGATCGGACGACCAATCACCAAATAATTGGCTCCTGCTTTCAATGCAGCCGCAGGGGTAAGCGATCGCCTCTGATCCCCTGCTTCTGCCCAGGTCGGACGCACTCCCGGACAGACGAGCAAAAAGCGATCGCCACAGGTTTGGCGCAACTGTTCCACTTCCTGGGGTGAACAAACTGCCCCAGCTAGACCGCTCTCCTGAGCTAATAAAGCCATTTGCAGCGCATAGTCTGTTAGCTCCAGCGGAATTTTTAGCTCAAACGCCAGCGATCGCAAATTCAGACTAGTCAACACCGTAATCGCAATCAGCTTAGGTGGGGTATGGCTGGCGGCGATTGCACCCTCCTGTGCTACAGCCTGTGCAGCCTTGAGCGCCTCACTGCCTGCCGTTGCATGAATCGTCACTAGGTCTACACCATAACTCGCTGCTGCCCGACACGCTCCCGCAACCGTATTAGGAATGTCGTGAAACTTCAAATCTAAAAAGATTTGCTTCTGGCGTTCTTTCAACACCGTCAAAATTCCAGAGCCGCTGCTGACAAACAGTTCCAGCCCCACTTTCCAAAAGCTGACCTGCGGCAGGCGATCGATCAGAGCGATCGCCTCCCTTTCACTAGAAACGTCTAACGGAACAATGATGCGATCGGCTGGAGACATACTAAACCACTAAGCGAACAAACCTATTTTTGCCGACTTGTAGCACCTTGCCGTTGAGGTCAGCCGCCGTTTCAAAGATGAGATTGACATCTTGAATGCGATCGCCATCCAGCCGCACCCCCCCATTTTGAATCTGTCGTCGCGCCTCAGAACTGCTGCTACACAAGCCACTCACGCTAACAATATAGAAAAACTTGGCAGGAAACTGCACCGATTCCAGAGAAAATTCTGGCACCGCCTCAGCGCTAGCCGTACCACCTTGCACCAGGGATTGGGCTGCTTGTTGGGCTGCTAGGGCTGCATCTTTACCGTGATATTGAGTCACGATGTCTAGAGCCAGCATTTTTTGGCGATCGCGCGGAGCCTCTGGCAACTGGTCAAGTGGAAGGTTAGTTAAAAGCTCGAAGTACTGCTCAATTACGCTGTCCGGGGTCTTTTCCAGCTTGGAATACATACTCAGCGCATCTTCCGATAACCCAACGTAGTTGCCCAAAGACTTTGACATTTTCTGCACACCGTCCGTTCCAGGCAAAATCGGCATGAGCAAACCGAACTGGGGCGATCGCCCAAAATGCCGCTGCAAATCTCGTCCCACTGCAATGTTAAATTTTTGATCCGTTCCGCCTAATTCCACATCTGCATCCAATGCCACGGAATCATAGCCCTGCATCAGCGGATAGAGAAATTCATGCAGATAAATTGGGTTACTTTGCTTGTATCGCTCCGCAAACCCTTCTTTAGCCAGCATTTGCCCAACGGTCATCGTCGCCAACAGTTCCAAAATCTTAGACAGATCAAGCTGCGATAGCCATTCCGAGTTATAGCGGATTTCCAACCGCCCTGGAGTCTCAAAGTCTAAAATGGGTCGAAGCTGTTCGATGTACGTTTGGGCATTTTGCTTGACTTCCTCTGCGGTAAGCTGGCGACGCACTTCTGACTTTCCAGTTGGGTCGCCAATCCGGGCAGTAAAATCACCGATCAGCAAAATTGCCGTATGCCCTGCATCCTGAAATGCTCTCAGCTTACGGAATGCAATGCTGTGACCCAGGTGAATGTCTGCCCCCGTCGCGTCAATTCCAAGTTTGACTCGCAGGGGTTTATCCGCTTGAGCGATGCGCTGCACCAAATTTTCGTCAGGCTGGTCAGAATCAGGCTGATTGGGGAAAATTTCACTCAAACCGCGATTCAGCCATGAAAGGGAGGTTGCATTTGCCGATTCAGAAGCCATACTTGGCACAGATAAATCCATTTAGCACTGCTTTATATTCAAGCATTTGACGAGCAAACTACTATAATTGCAAAACTTATAGGACATAGAAAAGCCCTAGTCTAATTCTTACTTTCTGGGTAGAGGCGATCGCTATCATGCCCTCCACGAACAAGAGAAACAATACGTTACGCTAACGCTAACGCAGCCTAAACTAGAAAGCCATTCAGGCAACTTCTGCAAATCTCCGGACTCTCAATTCAAGGCTCAAGACGCAAACCAGGTACTTAATAAATTTTTTGTCAACTCTCTGCAGAAGCAAGCCAACTCTCCTCTGTAAGCGTAATATCCAAAAATAACCGCTTATTTTGTTTCCTTTTATCCTTGACTTCTGCCTCTAATCTACGTTTTCACAACCTTCTCTGATTTTCGACTAAGGAATTAAACTGCTGTGTCGTCTAACCCTACTGTCAAAAATAAGCAAAAACAATCAGAAGACCTCGCTCCAGTCTTTCAATTTGTCCAGACAGTGGGCAAGGTGACAGCCGGCACGTTGCTGGGCATCACGATGCTGACCAGTTCTGTGATTGCAGGTGGGCTTGTCGGTTTGGCAATCAGCTTTCGTAATTTGCCGGACGTGCGGATGTTACGAAACTATATTCCTTCAGAAACGAGCTACGTCTACGACATCAACGGCACTCTGCTAGACAGCATTCATGATGAAGTCAATCGGGATGTCGTTGACCTCAACAGCATTTCTCCAGATCTGAAACGGGCCGTGATTGCGATCGAAGACAGCCAGTTCTTTTTCCATCACGGCATTAACCCTGGCAGTATCGCCCGTGCCTTCCTGGCTAATTTGGAGGAAGGACGAACGGTTGAAGGTGGCTCCACCTTGACCATGCAGTTGGTGAAAAACCTGTTCCTTACGCCGGAGCGATCGCTTAGCCGCAAAGTCGCAGAAGCCGTATTAGCCCTCCGACTAGAGCAGGTTTTCACCAAAGACCAGATTTTGGAAATGTACCTGAATCAGGTCTACTGGGGACACAACACCTATGGTGTAGAAACTGCAGCCCAAAGTTACTTCAACAAATCAGCCTCCGAATTAACTCTGGCAGAGTCCGCCATGATGGCAGGCTTGATTCAAGCACCAGAGAGCTACAGCCCCTTCCTCGATTATCAGCTTGCCAGGCAGCGGCAGTCTGTCATTTTGAGCAGAATGCGCCGGTTAAACTGGATCACCGCTGAAGAAGAAGCCACTGCCAGACAGCAGCCCTTACGTTTGGGGCAAGTGACCTCTTTTCGGGCAAGTCAAGCTCCCTACGTAACTGAAGCCGTACTGCAAGAGCTAAACGAGCGCTTTGGTCAAGATTCTGTCATTAAAGGCGGAATGCGGGTCCAGACTACAATCGATCTGAAGCTCCAGCGAATCGCCGAGGAAACGGTCACACGCGGCTATCAAACTATCCGACGGCGAGGCTTGAATGCAGACCAGATGGCGCTAGTCGCCGTTGATCCTCGGACGCATTTCGTGAAAGCAATGGTTGGCGGAGTAGACTACAACAACAGCCAGTACAACCGAGCAATTCAGGCAATTCGTCAGCCTGGTTCAGCCTTTAAGCCATTTGTTTACTACGTTGCGTTTGCCTCTGGCAAATATCGCCCCGACTCAATCATTAATGACACTCCCGTCAGTTATCCCGACGGTTACGAAACCTACAGTCCGCAAAATTACGGTGGTGGCTTTAGCGGCCCAATTACCTTAAGATCTGCCCTGGAGCAATCCCGAAACGTTCCTGCTGTACGTTTAGGACAATCAGTCGGACTCAATCGCGTTATTGAAGTGGTGCGAACCTTAGGCATTACTAGCCCAATTGAACCAGTCACATCACTACCACTCGGCTCTGTTGACCTGACTCCCCTGGAGATGGCGGCTGCTTATGCGACCTTTGCAAGTGGTGGTTGGCAATCCCAAACAACTTTTATCGTTCAGGTGACTGATAGCACAGGTAAAACACTGCTAGACAATACCCCCCAGCCTCAATTAGTCCTAGATCCTTGGGCAGTTGCCTCTCTCAACGATGTATTGCAAGGAGTGGTGACTCGCGGTACAGCCACATCCGCGCGTTTAGATCGCCCAGCCGCAGGAAAAACTGGAACTACTTCATCTGAGCGAGATATCTGGTTCGTCGGCTATGTGCCACAGCTTTCGGTTGCCGTTTGGATTGGCAACGACGACTATCGCCCCATCGGTATTGGAGCGACTGGCGGCGGTTATGTCGCTCCAATTTGGCGTGACTTTATGCAACAGGCATTACAGGGCGTACCTGTAGAAAACTTCCCGCCTGCCTCAAACTTTCCGCGCCCCGACTAGACCTGTTTCTCTAATTCAGACTTCATGCGTTCGAGGGTGTAATGCATCTGGTCAAACATCTGCTGAGGCGTTACACCAAATTGACCTAGCTGGGTTTTTAGCTGCTCAACAGTCATTTGCGCCATGAAGTCTTCGGATAGCTCAAACCGCTTCATGAAGATGCGGTAGCGTTCCATCATTTCTTCCATTTTTTCGATGAAAAGCTTCTTGCCCTCACGGTCAAACTTGCCGTAGTCACCGCCTAGCTGCATGAGGTTCTGGTAGTCCTCAAACAACTGTCTAGCCTCTTGCTGAACAATTTCAGAGTCAAAGAATCCCATTTCTATTCACATCCACTGATGCTCTTGCCTATGCTCTCTAGGTGATAGAGAGTTAACTATGCTTTTTATTTAAACCTATCTTAATCCAACCTCGAGTAGGCTAGAGGGTCGGTAATCCCTACAGTTGAAGTTTTCCAACAGAGCTACTATTGCTTTTTGGCGAACAAACCAAAAAGCCCTCCTTTTTTAGCAGTACTGGGTGGATCTAGCTTGATTTTTAGTTTCTTGGCATACTCCAGAGCCAGTGAGTCTTGGGGATTTAGTTTAAGCGCTTGCCGAAAGTGGACTGTTGCCATGCCAGTCAGATTTTGCATGAAATAGGCTTTTGCCAACAAAGAATGAAACTCACTTTTGGTTGGCTCCAACCGAATTGCGTCTCGCAACTCTTGTACTGCCATTGACCAGCTTTCTTTTTTCATGTACTCTTGCGCACGAACATAGTGGCGCTGGGCGTAATTGCCATTGGACTGTTGTTTTGGATCGGCTGAAGCAGCGGTTTCCCGTTTGATCTGCTCAGCCGGAACCAATCCAGTCGGCTTTGGGCGAACAGGCTCACCCATTTTCAACTGGAGGTAAACCAAGTTGAGTTCGGTAAGTTGCTGGGTGATCGGCTCAAACTGACGAAGCGGTTGATATTGAGAGTCAGCTAACTGGGCGATCGCCTGCTCATAAAACACATCCACGGAGTGCATGGGTGTTTTAATCAACTGCCGAGCAGGGTCGCTTTGGGGCAATAAAGGCGCTTCATGATTCATTCGCCGCACATGAATTCTAAGCAGAGCCAAGCTTTCAGCTCGACCTTTGTCTTGCTTGAGTTTTTGGTAAGCAGGACTGATCAAATGAGCAAAGAGCTGACTGGCGAGATTCCGGTCTGCTGGGTCTGCGGTGGTGTATCCATCAGGATGTAAAAGCTTAGCCACAGCACGATAGCGCTTCAATACTCGGCGATCGTCAGCCGAGACAGACAGTCCCAACACAGCATAGGGATCTGAAAATTTTTTCAGCCAATCTGTGGAAAAAGGGATCTGTGACATTGATTAGGCTGCTCTTAAAAGTGGGTCAGTGTTAATCAAATACGAACTGGTCTTTAGCATTGATGAAGATGACCCTTGCTTGAGCAAATTTTGGTATGCCCGATTAAAAAGGTGCCGATGTGTAGAAACGCTTTGCTTTTTTCCCAGCAAGACAAATTTAGCTAGGTAAGGTAGCGCCTTGTTTTCATGGCTCACACCCTTCAGCACCTTTAGAATGCAGCTTATGACCCTGTCTCAAAATGATACTGCCTTAATCTATCAGGTAAGTTAACCTACCGATATAGGTTGTTGTCAGCATGGCAGAGCTGCGCTCTTACCAACAAACTCTGTTTGATAACTGAGCAACTCCACTCTAATGTATCTCTTAAGGTAGATGTTGTGCGACTGAGCTTGGAGAACGAAGGGGTAGATTTCAATACCTGTTTACTCTTTTTCCGCTAAAAGAATAGGGATGCATTCTCACGACGCGGGTGCATCCCTGTTCTTTGAGTACCTAATCTTTGGTCGGCCAATGGAGGGGTCGTGCGGTTAATGCCTGAAATAGGCTGTTCAGTTGAGACAAAACGCCTTGAGAAGGCTGAAGCTGGGTCGAATTCCTTCGAATTCCTTTCTTCATTCCAGCTTGGCAGCAGAATCGATATGATGTGGAAGTAGGTTCTGTAGCATAATGGCGCTGCTAACCCCCATATTCGTAAACTTAAAAGACCTTAGCGTCCCTAGCATGTTGAGCAAGTTCAAAAACCGTAAAGTCGCCGTCGCTCTAGCATTTGCTGGAATGGTAATGCCCGTGTCGGGGTTGCATAAGTTCTATCTGGGGCAGCCAATTTGGGGTGTGTTGTATTTGTTACTGTCGTGGACACCCATTCCCAAAGTTGCCAGTGTGATTGAAGGGGTCTGGTATTTAGCCCAAAACCAGGACGACTTTGACCAAAACTTTAATTCTGCTTTAGCATTGGGAACAGTTGCAGTTCAGTCGCCTGGGGTAGATCCGGCCCAGGTGGGCGCGATCGCCGATGCTCTCCGTCAGCTTGACACGCTGCGCCAGGACGGACTGATCTCTGAGTACGAGTTTGAGCAAAAGCGCCGCCAGTTGCTTGATCGGATTGCTTAGGGCAGGTATTTTGATGGGGGCAAGCAGTCCGGAGGAGTCAAAGGAATGGGCATTTCTGACTGGTTTTCACCTGGGCGACTGAGTGCTGTTGCAAAAGCTCCCTTGCGAGTGAAGCTGCTGAATGATCCCTACTACCGCTTGCAGTCTAACGAAGAAGTACGGCTTGCGGCGGAGCTAGGCATCTACATTGACGTGAATCAGGCAGGGGTAGATGATTGGTTGCGGCTGCCAGGACTGTCGATTCATCAGGCGCGATCGCTTACTGCTCTGACTCAGTCTGGAGTTCAGCTTCACTGCCTAGAAGATTTAGCCGCCGCGCTAGGACTGCCCGTACAGCGTTTGCGCCCGCTAGAGCCTGTACTGAAGTTTTGCTACTACGATGCTGAAAGCATCTGCACGATTCGGCAGATCAATCCCAATACGGATTCAGTTGAGACACTGAGTCAAATCCCCGCTGTAGATTTGTTTTTGGCTCGGGCGATCGTACAAAACCGCCAAACCTATGGCGCTTATCGCAACCTGGCAGACCTGCAAAAGCGGCTGTCACTTCCTGGTCAGCTTACTGCTGAACTGCTCCACTACTTGCGCTTCTAGCGTTTGACTTGTCAGAAATTTTGCCGACTCGCTCTAATGGAAAAAAGCGGAATACTGCCCGGCCAATAATATTTTCTTCAGGCAAGAAGCCCCAAACATGGGAGTCGTTGCTGTTATTGCGATTGTCTCCCATGACAAAAAATTGTCCCGCTGGTACCAAAACTGGAGGCATTTCATATTCAGGCGGTTCAGCAATGTAATCTTCTGCCAAAGGCTCTCCATCAACGTAAACTGTGCCTCCCTGCACCTCCACAACTTGCCCTGGTTCGCCAATGATGCGCTTGATGAATGCCTGATCGGCGGTATACCCCTGAAATTGCAGCTGCACAGGTGGGTCAAAGACAATGATGTCGCCTCGGTGGGGTGGATGAAAGCGGTAGGCGACTTTTTCCACCACCAGGCGATCGCCCACATCTAAAGTCGGCACCATCGAGTCTGAGGGAATATAGCGCGGCTCCGCAATAAACACTCGGATTAGAAGTGCCAGAAAGAGAGCGATCGCTAAAATTTGTAAGTTTTCACGCTGAGATTGCCAAAACCCAGGTTTTGCAGAATTCTGTAAATTTTGCGGCTGAGATTCGGTTTTCGCTTCAGCAGGTTTTGCTTCAGCAGTCATCGGCTTTTCATCGGTCATTCGTTATTCGTCACTGGTTGTGAAGTGCTAGCAAATTTTACAACGCTGAGCCTACACCCCTTAACCAAAGCTCAGCCGCCGGACTTCTTCATTCGCTTCTAGCTCCAGCCACAGGTTGCGGTTGCGAGCTTCGATCGCCTTTAGTTCATCGAGCTTGCCCATGATGGTACTAGTAAAGTCATCTGCTTCGGGTAGCTGCTCTGCCAGGTACGAGGCTTCTAGCTCAATCTCAATCATCCGAATTGTTTGAGCGTACTGGTTGATCAGATGGCGATCTTGATTAATTCGCTGTTTTAGCAGCTTAATCGCTCGGTCGATTCTAGCAATGCGGGTCGTGTAGAGAGCTGCGCCAACGCTCAGCATTTTTTCTTTGAGTGCGGTTAGCCGTTTGATAAAATCACGGTGGGCATAGCCTTCATGCCGCAACTGCTCAATGCGACGGGTCAAAATCACTTTTTGATCGGCAAGCTCAAGTTCGCTCATTAACCGCGCATCCCCTGGAACGTCAGGCTTAAGGTCAGGGCTGGTGAGTTCTGCGGTGTCAACCAGACGACTGTACATCAAGAGGGCGATCGCCCCCAGTCCGGTTGTTGCCACGACTCCGGCACCTGTTGCCACGCCCAGGGCGATCGCTAAAGAAGCGCTCCCACGCGTAGCCAGTAGGTAACCCAAGCCAGGAATCGGAGAGGGCAGATGGTACTTTTGCCCGGTCGAATGATTATTGATGGTTAGCAGTTTCTTGATACCGCTGCCGCAGGTCGAATACAAAATCAAAATCTTGTCGCCAGGACGCACCGGAATCTGATCCTGCAAACCGGGTGTAGAAAACTTCAGCAGCCTTAAGCTGCGCCCCGGAGTCGTAATCCGAAACTGGTAGCGACGCTTGTAAAAGCTAGGCAACTGATCAGACAAATACAGCATTGCTTCCGGCTGAGAAGACCAGCCTGAAAGCTTACCGTAGACTGCCCCATAGTTTTGCCGACAGGAGGAGCACTGAATTTGTAAAAGCCCATCGGGACTAATCTGCCCCAATGCCCGGTCGCAACGAGGGCAGTTAACAGAAAGATACATGAGCAGTGTGGAGATGCGTGAGGAGGCAGCAGGCAGCGATCAATCTGAAATGGCTATTTAGTTGTAACAGGGATACTGAATTGTAATAGGGTTTTATCGGTTCTGTTTGGGGTGGGTGAGAAATTCCTAGTTTTTCTTAAAGATCTCCAAGAAGATTTTAAAGAAGGATTTCCCCTAAGAATTTCCCGTGTAGGGGCGCTCGCCCACCCTACAGTGTCCCTAGCACCATACCAAACAGCAGTACAAAACCAATCCAGACATTTTGGCGAAAGATTTGACCGTAGAGCGAAGGATGCGGCTTTTTGGGGCGTAACTGAATGTAATGCCAGACCCAGGCTAGACCCGCAATTCCTAGCACTAGCCAGAAAGCAATTCCTAGCCCCATGCCGATTCCCAAAACTGCTAATAGCAACGCTGTGCCCGCAAAACAAAGCCCGACCACATGAGCCGCCGCTGAGCCAAAAAATAAAGCGCTGGAGCGAACCCCAATGCGGCGATCGTCTTCCCGATCAGCCATCGCATAGACCGTATCAAATCCTAAGGACCACAATACTGTTGCTCCCCAGAGTAGCCAGGTCGATAGTTCCAGGGTTTCGGTTACGGCCGTCCAGCTGATCAGCACAGCAAAACCCCACGCCAGAGCCATGACTAATTGCGGCACGGGAAACACCCGTTTTGACAATGGATAGAAGACAATGAAAGGAACCGCCGCCACACACAGCCCGAAGCTCAACGGATTGGTCACGGGGTTCAGGTAAATTGCTAACCCCAGGGCACAAATGAGTGCAACCAGTGCAACGACGATTCCTGTCTTGATAGAGAGGGCACGAGCGGCAAGGGGGCGATCGCGAGTTCGCGCTACCCTTGGGTCAATGTCCCGATCCCAGAGATCATTGATCACGCATCCGGCAGCGCTGGTTGCCAAACTTCCCAACACGATCACGCTCACAAGTGGAATCGGCGGAGTCCCATTTGCTGCCAGAAACACCGCCCAGAGTGCCGGAAGCATCAAGATCAGCCGTCCAGAGGGTTTGTCCCAGCGCAGCAGGCGCACGACAGTGAGCCAGGTGGGTTCAGGTTTTCGTTGAGGCTGCGTCAGCATATTGATATCAGCAAAGCGATGAGAAAAACAACTGAAGCTGAAGATTTAGACTCGATCAGCAGTTTCGCTCTCTAGGATATCGCTTTGACACGGGGTCGAGACCCATGAGCAATTCAAAACTCAAAACTCCCCTAAACTTACAATTCTCCCTTACGCTAAGGGATCAGAATTTCGTTAAACATGATCATTACGGTTGCTAGCTACAAAGGAGGCGTGGGTAAAACAACCACAGCAATTCACCTGGCGGCTTATTTGCAGACCCAGGCGGATACTCTGTTGATTGACGCTGACCCAAACCGCTCTGCCACCAGTTGGGCTGAGCGGGGAGAGTTGCCGTTTGAAGTTGTCGATGAATGGAATTCGCCCAGCCAAACCCGCACCTTTAGCCATGTGGTGATTGATACTCAAGCTCGACCGATCAAGGAAGATTTAGCAATTTTGGCAGATAGCTGCGATCTGATTGTCCTTCCCACCACGCCCGATGTGCTGTCTCTGGATGCACTGGTGTTGACCCTGGAATACCTTCAGTCGATTGGCGCAAACCGCTATCGCATTCTCCTGACCATTGTTCCACCTAAGCCCAGCAAAGATGGGGAGATGGTGAGAGGAATGCTGGTTGATGCCGGTTTGCCTGTCTTCAAATCCTGGATTCGTCGCTATGCAGCATACCAAAAGGCAGCACAGACAGGAATTCCCGTCTATGCCGTGAAAGATCCTAAAGCAGCCGATGCCTGGCAAGATTACCAGCGAGTTGGAGAAGAACTTTTAGGAAAAGGGTAAATAGTGGCGCGGCTCAGCCGCGCCACTATTTACCCTTAATCTTTATAAACGTCGAGTTCGTCGAGTGAGAGAGTGGGTAGGTCGGGGGGCATGACCATGCGATCGACAATGATCTTGTGGCTTTCTCGTTGGGTCGCCATTTCTATGGCGATCGCCTCAAACTGTATCTCAAAACAGCCAAAGGGGACAGTCAGTTGGGTTCTCACTTCCATCTCACCTGAGCCGTTGGGCAAGAAATTCATTAGCCAGTGTGGACCGTCTAACAAAGAGCGAGTTTGGCGATCGTGAAGCCATAGCTTGACGTAGATGCGAGGAGTTAAGGCGGGCAACTTGACGATGACACAGACTGACTTGCCAGCAGTCAATTCGCCTGTAGGTAGCTCAATTTGCGGCGTGGGGACGGGTTCCTCATCAGGTAAAGCAAGCGTTGTATCGCTTTGTCTCTCCCATCTGCCGTTACGAAATCTGGCAGGAGGAAGGTCATCGTCTACAACCACTTCTTGAGCCACCAGATCCGCATCGACTCCCAAGGTGATGCCGTCCACAAAGGGTGACTGATCTGAGGGCGCATTGAGGGAATCTGCTGGGTCAGCGTCCGTTGCTAGAGAGTTGAGCCGCGACCAAAAGCGATTTTTCAGCTTCGCAGTTGGAAAAGCTCTGTCCTGTGTTTTCAAAGGCTCTGTTGCAGGTTCAGGTTGCCGCTCTGGGATAGAGGAATGATTTGTTACTGGGATTTCTGGGCGATCGCCCTCTTCCCCCTCACTCAAAATTTCTGGAGCATCTATTTCTGGAGTTTCTACAGCATTTGAGATATTTTCTGCAATGGTTTCTGTGAATGAATCAACTTCCTCAGCGGGTGATTCATTCATTGAAGCTGATTCAGGAGAAACTTCTGAATCAGCTTCAAACACTTCTACTAATTCCAAATTCGCAATTGTCTGTGCCAATTCTTCTGGCGATTCATCGATCAACTCTTCCGGTAGTTCAAACGGAGTTTCAGAAGCTTCAGGGGTTTGCGTTTTGGTAAGCAAAAATTGCTTAACCGCTTCCGCATTGCCGGACAGCGTAAAGTTTGGATCGTTGGCTAGTGGTAGCTCTAGCGGCTTGGCGGGCACTTCTCCTGGTTTAGCAGGATACAGTTGAGGGGGCAAAGAAGAAGCATTGGAGGGCTGAAACTGCACCACTGAACCGGGAGAGTTTAGGAGATCCAAAAATTCCAGGTTGAGAATGTCTGTGTCGTTCGCAAATGCCAGCGGTGTTTGAAGGTCTAGTGGAGTTGGCTCAGTGGCGATCGCCTCCAACAACTCCTCCATGTCAGCCGCCACAGTAAACGACTGAGTTGCCAGCACCTTAGTCGGAACGCCCACCTTCGGCACGGCATAGAGCAGAACCTCGCCCAAAAACAAATGAGTTTGACCCTGAGCAGGTGTTGCGATCGGACAGCTAAATGAGAAAGGAACTGCCTTATCTGCTAACGGCTGATGCACTTCTGCCACAACGTGACTGGTTTTCGGATCATGCAGGCGAATTTGCATCTTGCTGACGCGCACCGTTGGATTAACCTTACTTTCTGACAGCAGTTCAACCTGTCCCACCAGGTTAAAAGACCGCCCGCGCCGCACCACATAGGATTCTCGCTCCAAAGTTATCTGAAGTTGAGGAGACGCAACCGCTGTGGCATTTTCTAACAAAGGTGCGGTGAATGTAGACAAGTTAGTAGTCTCATCCACACTTTCACCAGCCTGCTCAATGGCTGGATAAACGGGTGCTGACCCAGCCTCAAATTCCTTGAGAATGGATTCCACTGCCTCGTCAATAGTCTGGTTAAGGGTTTGGTCAAATTTTTCTGGGTCATATTCTTCAAATATCGCCTCAACCACTTTCTCTGACATTTGTTCAGCCGCTTGCCGCAGAGAAGAAGCATCGAGCGATTCGGGCAGTGCCTCGGTGGGCTGAGTCACCTCTACATCAGGAGCCGCATTAGCCACATCCATTGACTCTGCCAACGAATCTGCGAGTTCTGCTGCTGCGGCGTTGATGGCAGCGATCGCTCCCTCTTGAGCGATCGCCATTTCGGTTTCCTCTGACTCACTTGTTGCGTCGTCAGATAGCAATCCATCAGCAGATTCATCGGACAGCGTTTCCGAAATCTGTGTTTCTACTTCTAGTGGAACTTGTTCTACTTGCTCCAGTTGGACTGCGGTAATCTCGGTCGCCTCTGTCACCTCTTCCACAGATTGTTCCGGTTCAAATGAAAGAGGTTCGTCGGCTTGAGTTTCAGCTTGAATGAAGGTTGGCTCCGATGCAGCTATTCCTGACTCGGCAGTTTCAGCCACAATCTCATCAGGGGCAACCTGAGAAGCTGTATCTGAGGTCGCAACAACGGGTTCCAGAGCGGGTGCTGATGGCTGGGTCGGTTCAGCTTGGGGTAAAGGAGTAGAAGGAGCGATCGCCCCATTTTGCGCTGGTTGGGCTGGTTGCACCTGCGAGTGGAATGCCTGAGCTGCACTTGCTCCAGTCGCTTCAGCCAGCGATTCTGATCCGGAGCCTTCCCAGTCTGGCTCCCAATCATCTACTTCAGGATCGTTATAGAGAACCTGAAGCTGAACCGCATATTCCCAGCTTTCCCCGATCATGTCAGCCATTAGGTCGCTGGTGCAGCGCAACTCCCACCGCCCCGGCTGTAGCCGCGTAAAGGGAATGACCACGAGCAGCCCCTCTCGATTGGTCTGCCCCGATCGCTTCTGCACTCGAAGCTTAGGCGGCATCTCAACCGTCGCATCGTGGATCACCCGAATCTCTACTGGAGTTCTGACTCGACTCGATCGCGCCACAACTCGATATCGCCCTTCCAGAATCTCAACGCTTGGAGATTCCAATGGCAACCAAGAGCGATCGCCCTCTTTCTGTAGCAGAAATTCCCAATACTCCATCTCGAACCTCCGCAAGGAGCTTCCCAGTCTAAACCAGACAATAGAGGCAGTGTGTAGTGCTCTACATCTGACACTCGTTACTTATCATAAATGACTTCTGGGAATGGCTTTATCTTCGCTATTTAAGCACATTGCATTGGATTTCCTGTGTGAATTGTTGCGCGATTCCACCGTGCAACAATTCACGCTCCTAAAACAGCATTTGTGCAGAAAGCCTATGGATTTAACCTAGGGGATTAAGGGTTGAGAATTGAAGTCAAAAAATAATTTTTATTCTCTACCTACGACTGCCTGCCGTAATGCTGGATAGAGTGAACAATATCGCTGCCATGCTTCTTCTAAAGCATGTTCTGGAGAATTTGGACGGATTACGGCATCCGGCGGGGTTGAGTTTTTGGGAAGGGCGATCGCCTCATTCACCACTTCAATTCCTATCCCTGCCAAAATTGCCGCACCTCGTGCTGAAGCTGACGCAACTGTAACAGGACGCAGCGGTACTTGTAGGACATCCGCTAATAGCTGCTGCCACTGGGGTTCAAGGGTGCCGCCGCCAGCCAGCCGTAACTCCCTCACCTCGATACCCGTAGCGGCGATCGCCTCCAAGCCCTGACGCAGCGAAAATGCTACCCCTTCCAATGCCGCCCGCATTAAATGAGTCTGAGTGTGGTGTAGCCCCAGCCCAACCCAAGCCCCTCGTGCCTGCGGATCAAGCAAAGGCGTTCTTTCTCCCGTCAGGTAAGGCAAGAATGTTAGCCCTTCGCAACCTGAAGCAACGGCAAACGCTGCTTGATAAACCTCTGCCCAGCTTAAGCCTAGAATGCCACGCACCCATTCCAACGCCAGTCCCGCATTTTGCATAGCAGCAAGCGTGTACCACTGGTGAGGAAGTGCCGATCGGTAAAGGTGAGTTTGCCGGTGAGGATCAGGAGTGGGATGCGATCGCAGCGTCACAATTTGAGCGCCTGAACCGACCGTAAGCTGCACCAAACCTGGCTCAAGCAGTCCACTACCTAGCGCTGCGGCTGCCGTATCCCCCGCCCCTGCAACCACGGGCAACCCGGCTGGTAAACCTAAATGGGCTGCGGCATCATCCGTCAAATAGCCCGCAATGCTGCTAGAAGGAATTAGCCGAGCTAACCCGTCCGAGCGCAGCTTTAGCACCTCCAGCACATCGTTTGCCCAGCTATCCTTCAGCACGTTATAAAGTAACGTTGCTGACGCGTCCGAAGGTTCCGTCGCCACTTCGTTCGTTAAGCGAAATCGCAACCAGTCTTTAGGCTGAAGCATCCATCGGGCTGTGGCGTAAATTTCTGGCTCAAATTGCCGCAGCCATAGCAAACTCGCTCCTGCCATTCCCGCTGTAATTGGGTTAGCAAGCTGATTGAGCAGCGTGGAATCTAGCGCCCGGTAAGCATCCAGCACCGCACTGGAACGAGTATCTGCCCAGAGAATAGCAGGACGTAATGCCGTTCCTGCCAGGTCGGTCAGGACAATACCATGCATTTGCCCGGATAGTCCAATGGCTTGAATCTGGTTTGCCTGGTCTTGAACCGTAGCGCGGGTGCCGATCGCCACCGCTGCCCACCACTCATTCGGATCAGTCTCCGCCCAGCCCGGATGTGGTGATTTTACAGAATAAGGGCTGGAAGCTTCCCGAATGACTGCGCCATCTGTCGATAGCAGCAGCACTTTTACCGAACCCGTACCTAGATCGATCCCCAACAGCATAGCGGTAGCCCTAAGTGTTCTGCCGTGTAGTTCACCTGATGTTCAAAATTTGAAACCGAGTGAGCTACGCGACAATCTCATGGGCACAATCAAAACATAAAGCAGGCAGGATTTCTTCCTCCACGAGCTTTAACCTGTTGAGTTTTGTATAGGAGCAGTAGCATGTTGAGAATTGAATCCCAGACAATTTCGCATCACGGTTGGAAAATTGAGGTGGTGCGCGAAGCAGAGGAGTTTTTCTTTCAGTGCTATCATCCTGACCTACCCGACTTCTGCAACGATGGCTCTGCCCATTCCACCGCTGAGACAGCATTTGCAGCGGCGCGTCATTTCATTGATCGAGAAGTTGCAATCCAGGCTTTGTTAGAAGTGGTTGAAACCTGGATGCGAACTGGCAAGATCAGCGAGGACGAATACTGGAATCTCACTGATTTTGCTTAAGCTAGCATTCTCTTTATAGCTCCGAAGGGACAGACTCAGACTGAGGTTGGGGCTGGAGGATTGCGATCATCTGCTCTACACCGCGTTGAATCCGACGGGTAACGGTCATGGGGCTAACCCCAATTTTTTCAGCGACCTCTTTGCGAGATAGGTCACTGTAGTAAACGAGCTCAATTGCAGTGCGAGTTTTTTCCTCAAGCTGTGCCATTGCTCTTTGAATCTGTTGACGGTCTTCTTCCCAAATTTGCAGCGTTTGGGCATGGGCATCGGTAAGGGTGTCGCCCAGGGTAACAGCAGAGTCAACCTGCTGACTCACAGTGGCATCCAGGCTGAGCAGCAAGCGGTTCTTGCCGGATAGCTTAATTTCTTGCCATTCGTTGATGCTGACATTGAGGCGTTCGGCGATTTCGCTATCTTTGGGATTACGACCTAGTTCTTTGGTGAGCGCTTCTCTGACTCTTTGTCCTTCCTTTTGCATCTCTTGCCAGCGGCGAGGGATTTTTACAGCACTGCTGCGATCGCGCAAGAAGTGCAGCATTTCGCCCCGAATGTAAGGCACTGCAAACGAGCTAAAAGCATAGCCATGACCAGGATCAAACCGCTCGATTGCTCGAATTAAACCGAGATAGCCAATTTGCTCAAGATCTTCAAACGGTTCGCAGCACTGACGGCTGATGCGATGAGCAATCTTCCGAACCAAACCTGCATTCAACCGGACCAATTTATTGCGGACAGAAACAGTCGGATTTTGGTGGTAGGCAACCAGTAGTTCTATCGCGGTGGAGCGGGGGGAAGATTGAGTCGTCATCTCTTTAGGACACCTTGCGTTTGAAGTTGTGCCTATTGTCCGTAGAGAAGCCCGTTTGAGACGATCGTTATTCTACGGGTTTATTGGGAAGGCTCTTGAGAAATGCCAGCATAAATACGTAAGCCCTTATGATTTGAGCCAGTCCAGGGATGAATCCTCTCCTCTGTGCGTAAGCGGATTCACTCGCGCTGTGGTTGGACTGAATCGCTGATTTCTTCAAGAAAATGACCGTTTGTCTGTAGAACTGCCCTAGATTCTTTTGGCGCTATTGAGCAGCTTTACAAAACTTTTGCATATTGCAAGAGCGTGCAGGTTACTGTCTTGCACGTCAGCCAGAATTGCTTTGGGCAGAGACGATTTACAAGCCGATGACACTCGTAAATCGTCTCTGCTCACCTGCTTTACCTCGTTATACCAATTCCAAAAGTTAAGGCTACAGATGGAAGGGCACCTCGTGGAGCAGGGTGCCCTTCCATCTGTAGCCCTTTTTGAGAAACGTTATTATTTCAAATGCGAGAGTTAAAAGTTGCATAAGGGTTAAGTTTTGGCATGGTCCAATTGGCGTACCACTGTTTGAGGTAGGGGAGCAGTTCGGCTACCAATGCCCCGTTCTTCTGTTGGTTTGCAGCAGCGTCCATTTGATTAGCAATTTCTTGCCCCACGGCTTGCAGGTCAAATCCAGTAGGTTGACCGTTTTGCAGGACGATCTTGCCGTTGACGAAAACGGTTTCTACATCTGCTGCACGGGCACGCATTAATACGACGTGTACAGGACTTGCTTCCGGTGCAATCCAGGGATAGGTGATGCGATCGCACTTCACCAATACCAGATCTGCCTTGTAACCTGGAGCAAGCTTACCAATCTTTTGCTGCATCAACAGTTTTGCTCCTCCCGTCGTTGCCATGTGAAAAACGTCTGTAAAGCTCGGAGCAGGCATATTAATCTGAGGAGTACGATGCAAACGTGCTGCTAACCGTATCTCGGCGAACATATCCTCATCATCTCCCAGAGTCGTTCCGTCCATTCCCAGCCCAACGGTGACACCTGCCTCAAGCAACGAATTTAAGGGAGCAATACCCGCCCGGAGTCGCAGATTAGAACTGGGATTATGGCTGACCGAGGCTCCTGTTTCTGCCAAGATCTCGATATCACTTTCGGTTAGCCACACGCCGTGGGCGATCGAGAATCGAGGACTGAGAACCCCCAACTCGTGTAAATGAGCTATCACAGATTTGTCATAGAAACGTGGTCCCATGAGTTTTTCATAGAATGATTCCACAACATGAGTTTGAATGCCTGTATTCAATGACCTTGCCGTTTCAGCAATTTTGATCATTAAATCATCACTCACCCACTGTGGTCCCGGTGGCCCAAACCAGACATCAATGTGAGGATGTGACTGATAGCTGACCACCAGATCACTAATGATCGACAAATAATCTTCTGGAGACAAGGTTTGCTGAAGGGGAACAAGAGTGTTTACCTGTTGGCGAAGGGAGTCAGGCAAACTTGCTAAAAATGCATCGTCTTCATAATGAACCAGGAAACTAGAATAGTTTGCACCGGGAGCCAAAGCCACTCGTAGCCCTGCTTGCTCGTAGGCACGAAGCCGCCCTTTGAGGTTGTTTGTGCTGGCTTCCGGGGTTCCTGAAATACTGGCAACATCCAGTACGGTTGTGATACCACTTTGTAAGAGAAGAGCTGCACTGAATAAGGTTTTCAGCGTGGGATCTTGCGATCGCAGTGCAGTATTAGCAAATAGCCAAGGTTCTAGGAAGTCATCATCCACACCCTGTAAAGAGTTGGGAACTCCGTTACTGTGGTGATGGGCATTAATGAAACCCGGTAGGATAGCAAACTGACTGGAGCCATGTACATTTGCGTCAGGATATTTGGCACGTAGAGCCTCCCAGGAACCCACTTCTAGAATGGTGTCGTCCTGAAATGCGATCGCTCCATCAGATAGAGTTTCGTCTCCTGTAAAAATCCAGCGACCTCGCACAAGTTGAACAGCAGTCATCGGTGATGTTTTCATAAGAACCTCAATCAAGGAAATCTGTTAGTTGCTTCAGCAACCTCTTGTAACACAACCGTGCTGACCGCGCGGCGTTTTCAGATACTGGGGGTACCCTTGTGGGTACTTCCGATTCTGAATTAAATTTCTAACAATGATAAGCGGAGCTTTTAAGTTGAAAGGCTACTTACAACTCAAAAGCTCCGCTTACGATACTTAATGCGATCGCCTTATCTTCAACTTTGAGCTACTTCTAACAATTCTGCTGCAAGTAGCTAGCAGTTGTTCTCTCAAATCAGGCAAACCAAAATTCAGTATCCTGTTTCACCCTAAGCCTTGAGCCTTATTCAGATTATCCTTCAAGCTAAAAAAGTTTGTGCTTAGGTCTTAGCACGGTTTGGCGAAATAAAAGGGCTGGAGCACTGCAAGCAAAGCACTTTTCCATCAACAACAGACAACAACTGTTAGTAGTTGTCATCTCCAAAAAATGTAGAGAGCAAAACATGACTATTAGTAACGATGTGTTAGGTGATACTTTTGGTTTTGAACCGATTCAGCTTGACATCGAAAGCGTTAATGGCAGAGTGAGCAACGACAATTTGCTCCTAACAGTGAATTTTGCTAATTCCATTGCAGCTCCATCTACAGGCTTGGCTGAAGCTGTCGTTGGTTTTATTGATTTAGACCTTGATCAAGATCCCTTAACAGGCATCTCCTCTAATCAAAGCTTCTTTGCTCCCCTTGGACAACAAGGAGGTTCATTAGGAGCCGAGATCTCAATTGCTCTCTTTAGTGAGCAACTGACCACTGGCTTTGTGGATCTAATTAATACGGCTGATTTCACTATCCTTGGACAAGCACCTATTGTCTATCAAACCAACTCTCTTGAAATACAAGTGCCTCTGGAGTTGCTAGGAGATGATGGAGCACTCAACTACAGCACTGTGGTTGGAACAGTTGTGGAGCCAACAGATGCCGCTCCAAATACCGAAGTTGGAGTCGTTGATTTAACTAACGGTGGTGGAATTGGCGAGCCGAATGACACCATTTTTGAGGCAATTGCTACGGAACTTAGCTCTGAGAATCTAGGCACTTTCACTTTTGCAGGCTTTATTGGTGACAGTCTCTCTGCTGATCCTAATTTAGATGTAGACTTCTTCCAATTTCAGCTTGATGCAGGCGATCAGATCACCATTGATATTGATGCAAGTGAGTTTGGTTCTTCCGTAGATACGCTTTTGCGAGTGTTTGATTCTGCGGGAAATGAGATCAGCATCAGCGATGACGCCGCAGCGCCTGACGAACTTCTATCGCTGGATTCATTCTTAGAATTTACAGCTACTTTTTCTGATACTTACTATGTTGGAGTCAGTAGTTTTCCCAACAATCTCTATGATCCATTTGTAGCGGGTACGGGTTCTGTCTCCGGGACAACGGGCGATTACAACATTGAGATTTCTCTCGCTGCTCCGATCGAATTCATTGGTACTCCAGATGATGATCTGATTGTGGGTACAAACGGGTTTGATCTAATCTCAGGCTTGGAGGGTAACGATAACTTACTGGGTCTTGCGGGCAGCGATCAAATCTTTGGTGGAGATGGCGATGACGTAATCATCGCAGGAGATGGAAATGACACCATTGAGGGGGGCAGCGGAGCTGATGAGATCTATGGTGACCTAGGGAATGACATCATTGCGGGTGGCAACGGATTTGATGTGATTTTGGGTGGAGATGGCAACGATGTGATTTCAGGCGGTCGTGGTAAAGACCGAATTTTTGGTGATTTTGGTGATGATGTTCTTAGAGGAGAACAGGGCGACGACATCATCAACGCTGGAGAGGGAAGTGATTCAGTCTTTGGCGATGCAGGTGGCGATCGCCTGTTTGGGAACTTTGGGTTTGACTTCCTCGAAGGTGGTGCAGGTAATGATTTTGTTGATGGTGGTGGAGACGATGACTCAGCCTTTGGAGGTATTGGAGATGACCAGCTTTTTGGCAGCTTTGGGTTTGATTTGCTCGATGGTGGAGACGGTGCAGACGTTCTCATAGGTGGTGTTGATAGTGACTCTCTAAACGGAGGTGACGGTAATGACACGCTGATCGGCGTTGATCCCTTCAATCCCGGTTTTGGATTAGGTTTATTTGAAATCGATTTCTTAACAGGTGGACTGGGCAGCGATACTTTCGTCCTGGGAGATAGCGGCAGTATCTATTACAATGATGGCGATCCCGCATCTGGGGGCGACAATGACTACGCCTTAATCACGGATTTTGAACTAAGCCAAGATGTCATTCAGCTTTCTGGCTCAGCTGATTTTTACAGCCTGGACTTCTTTACCTCAAGCTTGGGGACAATTGATGCGGCTATTATCTACGATCCAGGAGTCGAAGCAAGAGGAGAATTGGTCAGTGTGATCCAGAATGTTTCATCCAATCTAAGTATCAGTGAACCTTCCTTCGTATTTGTTTAATCAAGGCGCATAGCCCCATTAAGTTCGACCAAGAACTATCAGAGGAGGTGTGACGCTTTGTGCGGTTGTGTCGCAAAAAATTTAGAAACCTATGTGTGGAGCTGAATCGTACGCATTACAACTCTACTAATCGTGCTTCAGCAATTTTTTGCGACACAACCCTTCATCTGACTACTCTTCGTAGAACCGTTTGTGATTTATTCAAGTGAAAATGACTGGTAAAACCATAAATGGTTCAAGGCTTGACAAACTTGCCTACCTACTAGTAGGATAAACTCATGAAGCAAACCGATACCAAAACTCAAATTCTAGATGTCGCTCAAGACCTGATTCAGCGCTTTGGCGTGAATGGCATGAGCTACCAGGACATTAGCGAGAGTGTCGGCATTCGCAAGGCAAGTGTTCACACTCACTTTCCTAAGAAGGATGATTTGGTGATAGCGCTACTTGACCGCTATAGCGATCGCTTCTTCAGAATAGTAGACGGGATTTTAGCCTCCAATGATGCGCCAGAAGTAAAGCTACGCCGCTATTGCGGACTGTTTGAGACAACACTTAGAAGTGGTGATCAGGACAAAACTTGTCTCTGTGCCATGCTTGGGGCAGAAACCGTAACCTTGAGTGAGCAACTGACCGAGCGGGTTCGCAGTTTCTACCAGGCAAATGAGGAGCGACTCACCGACCTTTTAGATATGGGTCGGCAAGCTGGCAGTTTTCGCTTTCTTGGGGAAACTCAAGCTATGGCTTCGCTAGTTTTTACTGTGTTGGAGGGAGGAATTTTGGTCGTCCGAGTTCATGGAGGAGCAGATAAGTTTCACCAGATGATCGAGCAGTTAATTCAGTTGGTCAAAGGATAAATTTTTTTATTCCTAAAACATCCAACTAGTAGGAAGCAAGCTTCATTTTGAGGAAAGAGAGCTATGAGCCAGGATCTTGCAGGTCAGAAGTTAGTTGTGGTTGGCGGTACAAGCGGCATTGGCAAGGCAGTTGCTCAGGTAATTCTCAGCCGAGGTGGGGCAGTGGTGCTAATTGGCAAACGGGGCGATCGCCTACATTCAGCAACTAATGATCTCAGCCCATTGGGAAAGGTTTTTGCAGAGCAAGCCGACATCACCAATCCAGGCGAACGGAATGACTTAATTGCTCGAATTAACGCCAATCACGCGGATGCGACACTCTTGGTGAATGCGGCTGGGGTATTTTTGCCCAAGTCCTTTTTAGAGCATACTGAAGCGGATTATGACCTGTATTTGAACCTCAATAAAGCAACTTTCTTTATCACTCAAGCGATCGCCAAAAACATGGTTGATCGCGCTCAGGGAGGGGCGATCGTCAATATAGGCTCCATGTGGGCAAAACAAGCAGTCCAGGCAACTCCTTCCTCCGCCTATTCGATGGCAAAAGCAGGGCTACACTCTCTAACTCAACATTTGGCGATGGAATTGGCAAGTCACAAAATTCGAGTTAATGCAGTTTCTCCTGCTGTCGTGGAAACTCCCATTTACGAAGGGTTTATTCCAGCAGACCAAGTTCATTCAGTGCTACAAGGATTTAACTCATTTCATCCAATCGGACGCGTAGGTCGTGTAGAGGATGTCGCTGAGGTTGTTTCCTTCTTGCTATCTGAGCAAGCTGCCTGGGTGACAGGAGCCGTTTGGGATGTAGACGGTGGCGTGATGGCAGGGCGAAATCAGTATAGCTAATGTGAATAAGGCGTGAGTGGGGTGTTAATCAGGAGGTGTTAAATGGTATCTGTACTAGATTCAACTGGCTTTAAGCAACTGTTCAAAGAGAACCATCTGACTGTTGGCGTGTATTTCCCAATTGAAGCTTACAAGGGCAGCATTCCAACCATGCAGCATCAGGTGGTGTTGGCTCAACGGGCAGAGGCTTTGGGCTTCGCTGCACTGTGGTTTCGGGATGTGCCACTCTATGATCCAAGCTTTGGCGATGTGGGACAGATTTATGATCCCTGGGTGTATCTGGGCTACATTGCCGCGCACACGCAACGTGTTGCACTTGCCACAGGTAGCATTATCTTTTCCCAGCGACACCCGCTACATTTGGCAAAAGCGGCAGCATCCGTAGATCAATTATCTAATGGACGATTAGTGATGGGCATTGCATCAGGCGATCGCCCCGTAGAGTTTCCGGCCTTTGGTGTTGACTTTGAATCGAGGGGCGATCGCTTCCGCCAAACCTTTTTCGACTTCAAGCAAGCGTTGGCATCAGAATTTCCAGTCATTCGATCGCCCCTGACTTACTTAGAAGCAGCCGGTGTATTGCCAAAGCCAGTGAACGGACACATTCCGCTTCTAGTAACTGGGCACAGTCGTCAATCGCCTGAATGGATTGCTGAACACGCCGATGGGTGGCTGTATTACCCACGCCATCCACAAATGCAGTCTCGGATGATTCAGGATTGGCGTGACCTTACAGAACGATTTGCACCGGGAGTTTTTAAACCCTACGCTCAATCTCTTTATGTGGACCTGGTAGATGATCCAACTCTCGCTCCTAATCCAATTCATTTGGGTTATCGACTAGGGCGCGATCGCCTAGTGGATCTGCTATTACATTTGCAATCAATCGGCGTGAACCACGTTGGGCTGAACCTCAAATATGGAGAACGCCCTGCCGCCGAAGTGTTAGACGAGATTGGACAAAACGTTTTGCCTCACATTCATTCCTCGGTACCCACTTATGAATCCGTATGAATTAGTTAGCTGTAGTTTTTACGATGAGTTAGAAGCACTAGCAACCTTGCGTCGGGTTTGCACGATCCTTTACCGCACCGAAACCGACGAAGAGATCAGCTTAGAAGGACAAATCATTGACCTCTACTCTGTCAACAAAGTCGAATTTATGAAGTTGAAAGACGCCACGGAGATTCGGCTCGATCGCCTGATTTCAGTAGACGGCAAGCCAATGCAATTGGCTGATGACGGCACCTGTCAGATTTAGAGTAAATCGCTCAACCTACTGCTTTAGCTGGTGAAACTCACCCTTGGAGGGAATTATGCAACTCACCAAACAAATGCTCGATCAACGAGCAGATCAAGTTTACGATGTCCTGGTCATTGGTGGTGGAGCCGCTGGACTGTCTGCTGGAATCTATCTGCAACGTTATCTGCTGTCTACCCTAATTATCGACAAAGGTAAGGCCCGCTCCTTCTGGATGCAGGAACTACACAACTATCTGGGTTTACCCCCCGATACACCTGGACGGAATGTGCTGAAACAGGGCAAAGAACATTACCTTTCTCTTGAAGGGGATTACCTGAATGGGTACGTGGAAGAAGTAATCGATGAAGGCGAAACATTTGCAGTTCACGTTAGAATTGGGCGCACAAACCCTACTAGTGCAGTCTTTCGCAGCCGTTATCTAATTGCAGCGAGTGGCATTATCGATCATCTTCCCAAGCTAGCCGATATGCAGAACGTGTTTGACTATGCCGGACATAACCTGCACGTTTGTCTCGTCTGTGATGGCTACGAGATGCGCGACCAACGGACAGGCGTATTTGGCAGCAGCGAATCCAGTCTGGAAGTTGCATTTCCGCTCGGTTGGTTTACACCCTACATCGCCCTGTTCACTAATGGTGAGTTTGAAGTGAGTACTGAGTTTCGCGATCGCCTCACTCATCATGGCTACACCTTAGTCGAACAGCCCATCAAGCAATTCTTGGGCGAACACCACCACATGACGGGTGTAGAACTTGCCGATGGCTCAGTCATAGAACTCGATGCCGGATTAGTGTCAATGGGTTCAAAATATCACGCCGATTACCTGAAAAACATTGATTTGGAATACCAGGGTGGTAACTTGGTTACCGACAAAATGAACCGAACCTCTCACCCTCGCATCTTCGCAGTGGGCGACTTAAAGGTGGGAATGAATCAAGTAGCGATTGCCGCTGCCGATGGTGCATTAGCCGCAACCCAAATCTGGCGAGATATTCGCCGCCGTGAAGGAACTCGGCGATCGCCAGTTACCACTCATGCTGCGTAACTACCCAATAGTTTGAGGAATGCAGTGGGCGATCGCCCACTGCATTTTCTCTTTCAGCAACACTAAATCGGCTAACCAACTGCTACTGGGAACTATGACTTCAGTTGTACGTTGCATCACTGACAAGTCGCCTTAGTCTACCTAATTAGGCAATAGCTTTACTTACCTTCTGATGAATTGTCTCACTGCAATTGAAACTTCTGGAAATGCTACAGGACTAATTCCTCTATCCGTTAGTGTTCGTTTTTCCCGATAGTTAATATAGTTAATTTTGAGTATTACATAGGCAACACTTGCAACACTCAAAATCATCCTCTATTTAGAACGCTCTACTAAAAAAACTTGGTCAGAGAAAATCCTGATCAAAATACTTTGGTTAGTAGGAATCTCTAGCACGAAAGCAGAATTTTTATGGCTGATGTGTTTTTTGCGGCATCTTACTGCATCAACCTTGGACTTTAACAATATCGGTCGCAGTTTTGGCGATCGCTCCATTATTTTGTGGCTGCACTTCAACTAGTGTGGTCAGTTTTAACTTGCTGGATGTGAGGAGTTCAAGATGAGCAAGGGTAAAAAGCAGACTTCACCTAAAGTTGGGTTGGGGTTGCTGTGTTTATTAACGGGTTTAATGGCTGTAAAACCGCTGAATGCGGCTGAGGCTGAAACAAATGATGTAGATCCGGAAGGCTTAACTGGAAGTTTGTCCGAAATAACAGTAGGGGCGATCGCTGAAGAAGATGCATCAAACCAGGAGTCAGATGATGAGTTAAATCATGAATTGTCGGATTCCCAGTTAGAGCACACGGCATCTACAGAAACCGTTGTTGAGGCAGTTGAGATTCCAGAGGCGTTGTTTGTAGATGTGCCAGAGGTCGTTTTCTCGGAAGCAGACGTCACAGTAACAGCCGAGACTTCAGAAGCGCTGGTTGCAGATTCTTTAAGTCCAGATGTATCTGGTTTGAATACACCCAATTCGACTCTGCCCAGCTCGACTGTAACCAGTTCAACTACGCTTACACCAGTTCCCTCGGTCAACTCACTGACAGAAGACACAGCATCTAATTCTATTGGGCAAGTCACCTCGGTGTCTCAACTGTCAGATGTGCAGCCGACAGATTGGGCATTTCAGGCGTTGCAGTCTTTGGTGGAGCGCTATGGTGTGATTGCGGGATATCCAGACGGCACGTATCGGGGCAATCGCGCCCTAACTCGCTATGAATTTGCAGCGGGGCTGAATGCAGCCCTCGATCGCGTCAATGAACTAATTGCCGCTGGACTAGCTGAGGCGGTGACTCGTGAGGATTTGACTACGCTGCAACGTCTCCAGGAAGAATTTTCGGCAGAGCTGGCAACTTTGCGAGGTCGGGTAGATACATTAGAGGCGCGGACGGCCGAACTGGAGGCAAACCAGTTTTCAACCACCACTCGGTTGAATGGAGAAGTGGTTTTGAGCATCGCAGCAGCGGGTGGTGGCTATCCCGGGGGCGATGACTCAGACGCAACACCAGGAATTCTCTCAAACACAGGCGGAGCAGAGGGAAATAATGCTCAGATCGTGTTTAACAACCGGGTGCGGCTCAATCTGACGACCAGCTTCACAGGCAGCGATCTGCTGATTACAGGGTTACAGTCCTACAACTTTGGGGGTGGCTTTGGCAACAGCACGGGCAGCATTCCTGGCACTTTGGGACTGGGCGATCCGATATTTGGCACGGCTAGCAATCTAGGTCTGGCTTACGCTCCGCAGTTTGGCACAACCAATCCCCAGAATCTTTCTAACAGCGGCTCGAATGATATTGACCTGTATAAACTGCTGTACATCTTTCCGGCATTCGGCGATGTAACGCTATTTGTTGGCACTAATGCTGAGGTGACAGATGCGTTTCCGGCGATCGCTCCCTTTGCTAGTGACAGTCAGGGCGCACTTTCTCGGTTTGGCGGCTACAACCCAGCAGTGAGGGTTTCTGGTGGTACATCAGGTACAGGCTTAGCATCAGCGGCAGGATTTATCTGGGATATTGCGGATGGCATTGACCTGCGCGGGTTGTATGGCAGTGTGAATGCCTCATTGCCCAACAACCAAGGATTGACGGGCGGTACACCGCTGGGAGCAGGTTTATTTAATGGCAGCTATGTGTTGGCAACACAGCTCACTCTAACTCCCAGTGATACGCTCAACATTGGGCTGAACTACGCCAACAGTTACCACCAAATCAACATTCTGGGAACGGGGCTGAGTGCGTCTGACATTGGCTCTGTCTTGTTTAACCCCAACGCTGAGCAGTTGGCGGCAGTAGGCGGAAATGAGGTCTTGGCGGTCGCCAACGAAGGCATTCGGCTCAACTCCATTGGTGCAACCGTCAACTGGCAGTTTGCTCCGGGCGTAGACCTGACCCTTTCCGGTGCTTACATCTTTGCTGATCTAGTCGATGTCGATGCCTCAACCAACTTCATTAGCTGGATGGCAGGTGTACACTTCCGTGACATTTTTGGCGAAGGCAACACGGCTGCTCTACTAGTGGGGCAACCCCTAAACCGAGCCTCGGTTGGCGGCGAGGCATACAATCCTGAAAATGCTGACCCGTTTCACCTAGAGGGTTTTATTAACTTCAGGCTCAACGACAACATCAGCATTACTCCCGGTGTATATGTTGTGTTTGACCCAGAAGGTTACAGCGGCAACAGCACGACAGCTGTAGGAGCATTGAGAACAACCTTTACGTTCTAGAGCCAATGAGACTGATTTAGAGGGTTAAGCTCTGCGACCTACTTCAGTGCCGTTCAATTCAAGACGACCGATTTATGAGAAACATGGTTTTTCAATTTGTGCTTCTCATAAACCCTTTGAAAGTGTTGTGTAGCTGTAACTAGGCTGGTTTAAGAAAAAGGGACAGGGCTAAACCCTGCCCCTTCCTTTCAAGAGGTTAGTGCCGTGGAAGTAAAGATACTCAGGAAAACGCAACAAAAAAACATACACACACTGCTGAAAATCTATCCTAGAGCATAATTTTTGAGTCGCCTTTTTCCCTAAAACGGAATAATGAGGCCAAACAGATGCAGGTGTGAATGATCTTAGACCAAACCAATCAGCAGCAGGTTGAGGAAGATATCTTTGTCTTTCCAGCGTCCTTTGCTCAGCAACGCTTGTGGTTTATTGAACAACTGCTTCCTGGCGACTCTCTATATGTTATTCCAATCGTTCTGCGGCTCACAGGTGTGTTGCAGCGATCGCTCCTCCAGCGCAGCATTCAAGCCATCATTCAACGCCATGAAAGCCTCAGAACTACATTTGAGGTTGTCGAAGGGCAACTGGTTCAAGTCGTTGTTTCGCAGGGCTCTGAAGGGGCGCTCGCATCTGAACTACAGATGCCCCTTCGGTTAACTGATCTGCGAACATTACCCGCAAATAGCCGTGAAGATGCGGCAATGGCTCAGATTTGGGAGGAAATTCAACAGCCGTTTCACTTACATCGGGGTCCACTGTTTCGGGCTCATCTGTGGCAATTGCAGGAAACTGAGCATCTGTTGCTGTTGGCATTACATCACATTGTTTTTGATGAGTGGTCAAGTGGCGTTTTGATTCGAGAATTGGGCGAACTGTACACGGCTTTTGTAGAAGACAAACCGCCTGTGCTGCCCGAACTAACCATTCAATATGCAGACTTTTCTCACTGGCAGCGGCAGTGGTTGCAGGGAGATGTGATCAACGCTCAGTTGCATTACTGGAAGCAGCAATTGAAGGATGTTCCAATTCTCAGCTTGCCGGGTGCAGTGTCTCGTTCAGCAGTGCAGTCTCTAGGGCAAAGACATCAAGGTGCCAGTCAATTGATGGAATTGCCACAGTGGTTGTTGGATGCCCTGGAGGAATTAAGCCAGCAGTTTGGTGTAACCCTATTCATGACCCTGTTAGCAGCATTTCAGACCTTGCTGCATCGTTACAGCGGGCAAACTGACATTGCGGTTGGATCTCCTATTGCTAATCGGCATCGGAGTGAACTAGAAGGCTTGATTGGGTTTCTAGTCAACAGTTTAGTGTTGCGAACCGATTTAGCAGGCAATCCGACCTTTCACGAAATGTTGGAGCGAGTGCGAGATGTTACTTTAGCCGCGTATGCTCATCAGGATTTACCGTTTGAAAAGTTAGTTGAGGAGCTACAGCCCATCCGCAGTCTGGGTCAAAATCCGCTGTTTCAAGTAGTCTTTGCGCTGCAAAACACACCGATGGAGCAACTGGCGTTACCCGGATTAGTCCTTAGTCCAGTGGAGTTAGAAACCAAGACCGCACGTTTTGACCTGGAGCTATATGTCTGGAAGTGCGGAGATAACTTCAGAAGCCTTTGGGGCAAGGGTTGGCAGCAGTCGGACGGGTTGCGTGGGGTAATCGTTTACAACACTGATTTATTTGATTCAGCTACGATCGCATCTCTACGTCATCACTTCCAAACTTTATTAGAAGGAATTGTTGCAAATCCAGAAACTCCTCTCTCTGCACTACCCTTATTAACAAACACAGAACAGCAGGAGTTGCTGCAACGCTGGCATAGCAATCAGTCTAGTTATCCAGCCAATATTTGTATTCATGAATTATTTGAAGCGCAGGTGAGACAAAGACCGACTGCGATCGCTCTCCAATTCGGCAAACAACAGTTCACCTACCAGGCATTAAACCAGGGCAGTAATCAACTGGCGCGATATTTGCAGCGGCTAGGGGTGAGTGCCGGAACATGTGTCGGAATTTGCCTGGAAAGCAGTGTGGAAGCGATCGCCTCCATGTTAGCCATATTAAAAGTGGGGGGAGCCTATGTTCCCTTTGACCCTAGTTACCCAGTGGAACGTCTGCACTTCATGCTGGAGGATGCTGGAATTACCGTGATTCTGACGCAAGCAGATTGGGCAGATTCATTGCAAGCAGATAACGTAACGGTTGTTTGTTTGGAGCAGGAATGGAATGCGATCGCCCAAGAGTCTGATGAAAACTTGTCTACTCCTTGCACCTCTGACCAGCTTGCCTACGTGATCTACACCTCTGGTTCAACTGGAACCCCTAAAGGAGTTATGGTGCCACACCAAGCCGTAAATCGGTTGGTGTGTGAGACAAACTACGTACAAATTGAACCGAGCGATCGCATTGCCCAGGTCGCAAACCTTGCCTTTGATGCAGCCACTTTTGAAGTCTGGGGCGCACTTCTGAATGGGGCTCAAATCATTGGAATAGAGCGAGAAATCACGCTTTCACCCGTTGATTTTGTGAGTGAGCTACAGCAGCAAAACGTGAGTACTTTGTTTCTCACCACCGCACTGCTAAATCAAACGGTGAGTCAAATTCCGACTGCCTTTCAATCACTCAAATACCTGCTGTTTGGCGGTGAAATGGCGAATGTTGATCGGGTGCGATCGCTACTGGAACACGGCAAACCTCAGCATTTGATTCATGTCTATGGCCCCACCGAAAACACAACCTTTTCTACCGGGTATGAGGTGCAGGATATTCCAGAAAATGCCACCACGATTCCTATTGGTCAGGCGATCGCTAATACTCAGGTATATTTATTGGATGCTTACTTGAAGCCCGTTCCCGCAGGGGTTTCTGGCGAGATTTATCTAGGTGGAGATGGATTGGCAAAGGGATATTTGAATCGTCCAGAGCTGACAGCAGAGCGGTTTGTTGCTAGTCCATTTGGCAGACGTGGAGAAGAAACTCCTAACTCCCAACCCCCCGCCCCTAATCCTCGACTCTACAAAACTGGCGATCGCGCCCTTTATCGTTCTGATGGCAATCTTGAGTTTTTAGGAAGAACCGACCATCAGATCAAGATTCGTGGGTTCCGGGTGGAGTTGGGGGAAATTGAAATGGCGATCGCTCGCCATCTAACCGTGCAAACGGCAGTGGTAATCGTGCGTGAGCGAAACGGGGATCCACAAAACCGTCAGTTGATTGCCTATGTGGTACCTAAAGCAACAATACTAACTGAACGAGAGTTGCGCTCGTTTCTCAAGCAAAAGTTACCGAGCTATATGATCCCTGCTGCATTTGTGGTGATGGATACGCTTCCACTCACTGCCAATGGCAAAGTTGATCAGAAAGCATTGCCTTCACCAGAACTGACCGTGACCAGGGAACCTCCCGTTTCCCCTACTACTTCCCTAGAAGCAGCTCTAGTAGAACTCTGGACTCAGCTTCTAGGGCGGAAAGTCGGCATTCACGACCATTTCTTTGAACTGGGGGGACACTCCCTGTTAGCGACTCAGCTTGTTTCCCGAATTCGCGATCGCTTTCAAGTAGAATTGCCGCTCCGCAACATCTTTGAAACACCCACAATCGCCGAATTAGCACAACAGATTGAGTCACTGAGCCAGGAAGCAACACTACCTAATTTGCATTACGGTCAACCATCAGATTCGCAACGACGTGAGGAAGTAGAGTTATGACCCGGAGTACAATTGCTGAGTTTGTTTCTCATCTCAAGAGCCTGGATATACAGCTATTGATTGAGGGCAAACAAAACACTTCCTTAGATGAAACTCGTTTGCGTTGCAATGCCCCAGCCGGAACCCTAACCCCTGAATTGCGCCAAGAATTAGCTAATCGCAAAGCCGAACTGGTTTCCTATCTACAAGAAAAGGCAGAGGATAAAGAGAAGGCACAAGCTAAAAAAAACTCATTTCCCTCTATTACTCCTACACCCTACACCCCTACACCCCTACACCCCACCCTCTTATCCTTTGCCCAACAACGTCTATGGTTTTTGTATCAACTCACTCCCAATAGCCCCTTTTACAATGTGCCTGCTGCCATTCGTTTAATTGGGAAACTGGATCAGACGGCGTTGGAGCGATCGTTTCACGAAATTGTGCGTCGCCATGCAGCCCTTCGCACCACTTTTACAACAGTGAACGGACAACCCGCTCAAGTGGTTGAACCAGATGTCAAAGTTGAGTTATCGGTCGTGAATTTGCACACGGTCGCTAGTAGTGAGCGAGAACGCATCAGCCAGCAGTTGGCTACAACTGAAGCCCAACGTCCATTTAACCTGGCGACCGATCCGCTACTGCGAATCACGCTGTTGAAATTTGACCCCACTGAGGCAGTTTTGTTGCTGACGATGCATCACATTGTTGCTGATGGCTGGTCGCTGGGAGTTTTGATTCGAGAATTAGGCTATTTCTACACTGCATTTGTAGAGGGGCGATCGCCCCTTTTACCTCCCTTACCGATTCAATACCCTGATTTTGCTGACTGGCAGCGTCAATGGTTACAGGGAGAAGTGTTAGAAAAACAACTCACCTATTGGCGCAAGCAATTACACGATTTGCCAGCATTAGAATTACCTCAAGATCGTCCCCGTCCTGCCGTTCAGACCTACCAGGGCGCAACCTATCCACTACACATTTCTCCGGCTCTCACTCAAGCACTAGAAGCTTTGAGTCAGCAATCCGGCGTTTCTTTGTTTATGACTCTGCTAGCGGCGTTTCAAACGTTGCTCTATCGCTATACAGGGCAAGAAGATATTGCGGTTGGTTCTCCCATTGCTAACCGTCACCGTAGTGAGTTAGAGGGGTTGATTGGCTTCTTTGTAAATAGCCTGGTGTTGCGATCGGATCTGTCAGATCGTCCTACTTTTCGTGAATTGCTGGAGCGGGTGCGAACCGTTGCCCTGGAAGCCTACGAGCATCAGGACTTACCGTTTGAGAAGTTAGTAGAAGAGTTAGATCCCGATCGCGATCTCAGCCGCAATCCTTTGTTTCAAATTGCCTTTGCGCTGCAAAATGCCCCGATGCAGCCGTTAGAATTGCCGGAATTGAAGTTAGAACCTGCCCCTTTAGAGTCAAGCAGCACCCGATTTGATCTGGAGGTTCATTTATGGGAACCTGCCCACGGATTGCGGAGCGTCTGGAAATCTCAGGAGGGCTTGAGCGGCTTTATTGTTTACAGTACCGACTTGTTTGAACGTGACAGAATCGAGCGCTTGGTCGGGCATTTTCAAACCTTACTGGAAGGCATTGTTGCTAATCCTGATGCTCGGCTGTCAGATCTGCCTTTGCTTACACCCACAGAACGTCAACAGATTGTAGTTGAATGGAATCGATCCCCTCTAGTCCCCCTTGAGAGGGGGGAAACCGGAAGCAGAGAATCCTCCCTTCTCAAGGAAATCGGAGGCTCGGAAGTCCTCCTTTCTAAGGGGAGTTTAGGGGGATCAATACAGGAATCCTGCTTCCATCATCTCTTTGAAGCTCAGGTTCAATCTACTCCAGAATCGATCGCCCTCATCTCAGAACAAGAATCACTCACTTATGCAGAACTTAACCAGAAAGCCGACCAACTGGCGCAAACTTTGAAGAATTTGGGAGTTAAACCTGACTCTTTAGTTGGGCTGTGTGTCGATCGCTCTGCCGATATGGTGATTGGGATTCTAGGGATTCTCAAGGCGGGGGGAGCTTATGTGCCGCTTGACCCGAATTATCCAAGCGATCGCCTCCACTTCATGTTGACCGACACACAAGTTTCAATTGTGTTGACGCAATCCTGGTTAGTGGAAAAGCTACCCGCATCGCAGGTGCAGATACTTTACCTGGATCAGCTTGATGTTTCCACTTGTGATAGTTTTCTTAACCCTGTCACTCCCGATCATCTTGCCTATGTGATCTACACTTCTGGCTCCACAGGTAAACCAAAAGGAGTTTTGCTTTCCCATCGCGGTTTGTGTAACGTTGTTGAGGCACAGCGGCAACTGTTTCAGCCCTTTCACAATAGTCGTGTCCTGCAATTTAGCTCTCTAAGTTTCGACGCTTCAGTTTTTGAAATTGCTTTGGCGATCGCCTCAGGTGGCACGTTATATATTCCCCCTAAGTCTGCTCAACTGCCAGGAACAGCGCTGGTGCAGTTTCTCCAAGACAATGCAATCACCCATGCTCTCCTCACTCCGGCAGTGTTGGCAGTTTTCCCCTTTGCAGAACTTCCTGACCTTCAGGTACTTATTACGGGTGGGGAAGCCTGCTCCAGTCAAGTAGTCGATCGCTGGGCAGCAAATCATCGCTTCTTCAACGCCTATGGACCGACTGAAACTACCATCTGGGCAACCGTTGCTCAACTTTATCCTGGCGATTATCCACTCACGATTGGTCGTCCCATTTCCAATACCCAAGTATATATTCTAGATGCGGACTTAAATCCTGTTCCTGTAGGTATTCCGGGTGAGTTATACATTGGTGGAATGGGGTTGGCACGAGGTTATCTGAATCGTCCAGAATTGACTGCTGAGAGGTTTGTTGCTAATCCCTTCTTGAAGTGTTGGGAAAAAACTTCTAACCCCCAATCCCTAATCCCTAATTCCCAACTCTACAGGACAGGCGATCGCACCCTCTATCGTCCTGATGGAACCATTGAATTCCTGGGTCGAATCGATAACCAAATCAAAATTCGAGGATTTCGGGTAGAGTTGGGTGAAATCGAAGCAACCTTACAACGCCATCCAGCAATTCAAGATGCGGTGGTGTCTGCCTCTAGTAATTCATCCAATCAGCGCCTAGTTACCTACTTCAGCCTCGATCGCCACCACCTTCAAAAGTCCCTCCAACAATCCCTCCAAACTCAACACCTCCAACACTGGCAAACCCTCTACAACCAAACCTACCAACCCCCAACCTCTAATTCCCAACCTCTAATCCCCAATCCCCAATTCAACATTACTGGTTGGAACAGCAGCTACACCGGAGAACCTATTCCTCCAGAGCAAATGCAAGAGTGGGTGGGCGATCGCGTCCAGCAAATTCTCGCCTTGAAACCAAAGCGAGTACTAGAAATCGGCTGCGGCACTGGGTTATTGCTTTTTCAAATTGCGCCTCATTGTCAGCAGTATGTGGGAACAGATTTCTCAACTGTTTCCCTGGAATCAATTCAGCATCAGCTAGAAACTCTTGATTTGCCTCAAGTTGAGCTGCTGCACCGCACGGCAACTGACTTTGAGGAGATTGATATAGCATCCTTTGATGTAGTGATTTTGAATTCGATTGTGCAGTATTTTCCCAGTGTGAACTATCTGATGCAAGTGTTGGAGGGAGCACTTCAGAGGGTCGCAATCGGAGGTGTTTTGTTTGTCGGCGATGTGCGAAGTTTGCCGTTATTGAGGGCATTTCATACTTGGGTGAAGTTTAGTCAGTCAGATGAGGGAGTGGAGCGATCGCGACTTCAACAACAGGTGGAGCGATCGCACTTTGAGGAACCTGAACTAGCAATTGATCCAGCCCTCTTTTACGCTTTACAGGATAAATTTCCTCAAGTACAGCAGGTGCAGATTCGGCTCTCACGAGGTTATAGCCAGAATGAGATGACGCAGTTTCGCTATAACGTTTTGCTGTATGTAGAGCAGTCTCAGGGCGATCGCCAATTGCCAAGCTCTGCGGCTTCTCAAAGAAGTCGCACTGAACACCTACACGATTGGAAGCTTAACCCAATCACGGTTGAAGCAGTTCAAAAGCGTCTGACCGAGAGTGAACCAGAGATACTTCTAATCACCAACGTGACTAATAGTCGGGTGAATGCAGCGGTCAAAACGGTGGACTGGCTCTGCGATCAAACCTCTCCAAAAACAGTGGGACGAATGCGGGAGATATTGCAAGATTCTACGGAACTGGCGATCGCTCCTCAAGACTGGTGGAATCTAGAAACTGTTTTGCCCTACACCGTAGAGATTACCTGGTCAAAGCAAACCCACAGCGGAGATTATGATGTGCTGTTGGTTCGGCATGGCGTTGATGCAACGGTTGATTCTAATTGTCAACCATTCAACCAATCCTGGAATAACTACACCAACGATCCGCTTCAGTCGTCTTTTGCCCGCCAACTCATTCCAGAACTGCGTCAATTTTTGAGACAAACTCTGCCAGATTACATGGTGCCCTCGGTCTTTGTGCCGTTAGAAACACTGCCTTTGACGGCTAGTGGCAAAGTTGACCGACGTGCCCTTCCAGTTTTGAATGAAGATTTCACTCACTCAGCAAGCCCAGCAAATTCACCATCCACACCTACGGAAATAACTCTGATTGAGATTTGGAAGGAACTGTTGCAGCTCAAGCAGGTGGGTACTCATGATAACTTCTTTGAGTTGGGCGGACATTCCCTCTTAGCCACGCAAATGACTTCCCGTGTCCGAGATGCTTTTGGACTGGAACTACCTTTGAAACACGTGTTTGAAGCTCCTACGATCGCCCAATTAGCTTCTGTCCTTGAAACACGCAACACTCCCTCCACTCCCCATGCTCCTCCCTTAGTGAGGCTGGATCGGTCTGCTTATCGCCGCAAGCGATCGCCATCACTCAACGGCATTTCTCAACCTTCTCAAGACTTGCCTAAAAGCGCTCCTCCTGACAGCAGTCCGGTTGCAGTTGCTAATCCTGTTCCACCATCCCGATCGCCTCTGGTTCCCTTAACCCTAGGGGGAAATAAGCAACCTTTCTTCTGTGTGCATCCGATGTTTGGAGTGGTGTTTCCCTATCTGGAATTGGCGCATCAGTTAGAGAGTATTGCGGAGCAGTTTCCTGAATGGGGCGATCGCAGTTTTTATGGTCTTCAACCGTTGGGGCTGGATGGCAAATCTGCTCCGCTAAACCGGATTGAAGCGATCGCTACTTCCTACATTCAGGCAATTCAGGCGTTGCAACCGCAGGGCCCTTACTTCTTGGGTGGCTGGTCATTTGGGGGATTGGTTGCCTTTGAGATGGCACAACAATTAACTCAGGCAGGTCAAGAGGTTGGACTTCTGGCAATTCTAGATACTCCTGCCCCTTCTAATCAGCTTTCTCTGGGCCAAAGTCTCAAGTTCCTATTAGGAACTGCCCTCTGGTCTACACTGCCCTTTTTGCTGGACTATGGTTCTCTTGCAGCAAATCGGTTGCAATCGTGGCATCCCTGGTTTGCTCGCTGGCAGGGGACTGATGCCTCTAGCACTGCGTTTCGGGCGATCGCTCGTCTCCTGCCAGAAGAGTCCCGTTTGCAGCTATTGAATGAGTCTGCAATTCAATCGCTGCTGCCGATCGTTTATGCCAACAGTCAGGCAGCCTATCGATATGTGCCAAAACCTTACCCTAATCGGATTACGCTGTTTAGAGCGGTTGAACAACCGGATGCCATTAGGGATGAGCCATCTTTGGGTTGGAATGCATTGACGAGCGACATTCAACTGCACCAGGTACCAGGCAATCATTTATCATTGCTGAAACAGCCCCATGTGCAAACCCTGGCTCAACAACTGGGGCAATGTTTGTCATGTGCCACACAGTTCAGCGGTGAGTCAGGATGAATCAGTATTTTGCAACAGTGGCAAACGGTCTAGAGCCGCTCGTTGTTAAAGAATTAGAGCAGTTAGGGGCACATTCCGTTAAACCAGGATTTCGTGGAGCTGCTTTTGAGGGCGATCGCACCCTCCTCTACCGCGTCAACCTGTGGGCGAGACTGCCATTCCGCATTCTGATGAAGCTACACCAGTTTCCTTGCCAGAGTGCAGACGACCTGTATCGAGGCATCCAAAGCATTGATTGGTCAGCCTATCTCACGCCTGATTTAACACTGGCCGTAGACGCAACGGGTAAAACGGAGCAGCTTAACCACACTCACTTTACGGCACTTCAAGTTAAGAATGCGATCGTTAACCAGCAGCAAGAAGTGTTTGGCGATCGCTCCGATGTCGAACTGCAAGAACCCGATGTGCGAATCAATGTGCATCTGGATCGCGATGGCTGCACAGTCAGTCTAGACAGTTCGGGAAACAGCCTGCATCGTCGGGGCTATCGTCCTGCGGTTGGAGCTGCCCCCTTAAAGGAATCATTAGCAGCAGCGTTAATTCAGCTTTCGGGCTGGCAATCGGAGCAAATGTTTTATGACCCGCTCTGTGGCTCTGGAACCTTACCTCTGGAAGCCTGTCTCAAGTCATTAAACATTGCGCCAGGGCTGTTTCGAGAGCGGTTTGGGTTTGAAACCTGGCTTGACTGTGACCGCGACCTGTTAGACCACCTAATTCAAGAGGCAAAATCTAGCCAAAAAGAGGCACTTCCCGCACCAATTTGGGGCAGCGATCGCGATCCACAGGTGATTGAGCAGGCGATCGCCAATGCCCAAAACTGCGGCGTATCTGACCAAATTTGGTTTTCTGAAATGGAGCTTATTGATGTAGTCGCTCCGACCGATAGCGGCGTGGTGTTCTGCAATCCGCCCTATGGAGAAAGGCTGGGACGCGACAGCGACCTGGGAGCCTTCTACAAACAGCTAGGCGACGTTTTGAAACAGCGCTTCAAAGGCTGGACTGCTTTTATCTTGAGTGGCAACAAAGAACTTGCTCAGGCGATCGGGCTAAAGTCAAGTCAGCGAATCCCTGTGTACAATGGAACGTTGCCCTGCCAGTTGATGAAATATGAGCTTTACTAAAGATCTAGACTAGACATTATACGGACTCCGTTTCGGAAAGAAGCACTATTTGGTGTACGGGCGAAGCATTCGGCAAAAAAATTGTGCTTCAGTGACAGAGATTGTGACCGAATGCTTCGCCCCTACCGCTACCGCTACTCCTAGCAACCCTCGCCATCCATTCATGCTCCGACTCACCGAAGTAAAACTGCCGCTCGACCACCCCGAAGAGGCAATTCAGACTGCGATTCTGAAAAAACTACAAATCACGCCCGCCGAGCTAATCCGCTATTCCATCTTCAAGCGCAGCTATGACGCTCGTAAAAAAGGGAATGTTGTTTTTGTTTACATTTTGGACGTAGAAACCACTCAAGAAAAGCGGCTACTTCAGCGGTTCAAAAAAGACCCGCACGTCATGCCCACGCCCGATACGCGCTATCGCTATGTGGCAAAGGCGGATGAGGGGGCGATCGCATCTACCTATCGTCCCATCGTAATCGGGGCAGGACCCTGTGGTATCTTTGCGGGGCTGCTGCTGGCGCAAATGGGGCTGCGACCGCTGATTTTAGAACGAGGCAAGCCTGTTCACGATCGCTCTGTGGATACCTTTGGCTTTTGGAGCAAGCGAAAGTTTAACCCAGAATCTAACGCACAATTTGGGGAAGGTGGAGCAGGCACCTTTTCTGACGGCAAACTCTACAGCCGTGTCAAAGATGCCAATCATCACGGGCGAAAAGTGCTTGAAGAACTGGTGAATGCCGGGGCCGCACCCGAAATTCTCTACGTCAACAAGCCCCACATTGGCACCTACCGACTCGTCAAAATTGTCGAGAACATGCGCCGCACAATCGAATCCCTCGGTGGTGAAATTCGCTTTCAAAACCGAGTAGAAAAGATTGACATTGAGCAAAAAGGTGAGAGGCAGGTACGCGGCGTAGTCCTGGCAAATGGGGAGTACATCCGCACCGAACACGTCGTCTTGGCAGTGGGGCACAGCGCCCGTGACACCTTTGAGATGTTGCATCAGCAGGGCGTTTATATTGAACCCAAGCCTTTCTCAGTTGGGTTTCGGGTTGAGCATCCTCAGTCCATCATCGACCAGTGCCGACTGGGATCGCAGGCAGGTCATCCGATGTTAGGAGCAGCCGACTATCAGTTAGTGCATCACTGTTCAAATGGGCGATCGGTCTATAGCTTCTGTATGTGTCCGGGGGGGCAAGTCGTAGCGGCAACCTCAGAAGTGGGGCGAGTCGTCACAAACGGCATGAGCCAGTACGAGCGCAGCGGCAAAAACGCAAACAGCGGCATTGTGGTCGGCATTACCCCAGATGATTATCCAGGCAGCCCCTTAGCCGGAATGGAGTTTCAGCGTCGCCTGGAAGAGCGGGCATTTGAACTGGGCGGCTGCACCTATGAGGCTCCGGGACAACTAATAGGTGACTTTTTGGCTCAGCAGCCTTCTACCACTCTCGGCAGCGTAAAGCCTTCCTATCGACCAGGCGTGCATCTGTGCGACCTTAGCCCTAGCTTGCCAGATTATGCGATCGCCGCCATCCGCGAAGCCATCCCTGCGTTTGACAAGCAAATCAAGGGATTCGCTATGCACGATGCTGTTTTAACCGGGGTTGAAACCCGCACCTCTTCGCCCATTCGGATCAAACGCAAAGATGATTATCAGAGCCTTAACACAGTGGGATTATATCCGGCTGGAGAAGGAGCCGGATATGCCGGAGGCATTCTTTCAGCTGGGATTGACGGCATCAAGGTCGCCGAAGCTGTCGCCCTCAGCCTGCTGCATCAAAAAGTAAGTTGAGTGCGGAAGTTACGCTCAAATACGGTTGGATTGCTGTCAAAACTGCTGGTGGACATAAACAACCTTGGAGCGATCGCAGGTTCTAACTTCAGACGGTTACATAAGCGTTGCCTTTCCACATAATCTCGGCTTGTATCATCGCCCTAGAAGAGTGATTACGCCATGCTCATGCCCCTCGATTTTCTCTTGCGCTGGTTGTCCAGTTTACTGACGATCGCGTTTCTGGGTAGTGCAGGATATATTCTGTATCAGTGGTACGAGGGAGAACTGGTGAGCGATCGCTGGCTCATCCTGGGCGTGGTCATGTTGCTCTGGTCATTTCTGGGGTTCTTACCCATTCTGCTGCTGCGCCGCGCCGGTCGAGATGAACCCAAACCCATTCGTAGCAATCGAACGCAGCAGCTTGCCCGTCCCGATGGCAGCGAAATTCACGTTGAGTTTTACGGTCCTGACCAGGCTCCCACCCTGATTTTGACGCATGGTTGGGGACCCGACAGTCTGGTTTGGTATTACGCCAAGAAGCAACTGACCGACCAGTTTCGTGTCATCGTGTGGGATCTGCCAGGTCTGGGCAAATCCAAAAAGCCCAAAAACCGCGACTATTCCCTGGAAAAATATGCCCGCGACCTGGAAGCTGTTCTCAACTTGGCAGGAGATCAACCAGTCGTCTTGTTGGGGCACAGCATGGGAGGTATGATCCTGCTGACGTTCTGCCGCTTGTTTCCACAGCATTTGAGACGACGAGTGGCTGGCTTAATTGTTGTAGATGCCACCTATACCAATCCCCTGAGAACAACCATCCTCAGCAAACTGTTGTTAGCCTTGCAGAAGCCTTTGCTAGAACCGTTGTTGTATCTGGCGATCGCCCTTTCCCCCTTACTCTGGGTCACCAGTTGGCTAAGTTATTTGAATGGATTTACATTATTGACTACTGAGATTTCTGGATTTACAGGCAGAGAAACGCGAGGGCAACTTAACTTCTCCACCCTAATCGGACTGAAAGCAGCTCCTGGCATATTGGCACGAGGAACGCTGGCAATGCTGAGATTTCATGAGGCGGAAACATTACCTCAAATCTCTGCTCCAACCCTGGTAGTGGTGGGCGAATCTGACATTGCTACCCGACCCTTTGCCAACCAGCGCATCAGCCAGGATGTGCCGCAAGCCAAACTCGCTGTCTTGTCTCCTGGTGGGCACATGGGTCTAATGGAGCGCAATCAGCAGTTTGCAGAAGTAGTTCGGTCATTTAGTGCGACTTGTTTGGAATTAAGACGGTGAGTTCCAGTAGAGAACCATTTTCGCAAGATCAGACAAGCCAAACATCGGGGTGCCCTTCTATTTGCCCTGCGAGGAGTAGGGTTTGCGGCTTGGGACTTGGCGCAACCAGAACAACCTAAAAAGGTTTGAAAAGTTAAGTTGGGCAGTACTCAGAGCTACATGACCTGAGCTATAGGAAGGATCAAGATATTGCGTGGGAGGTTGTTTTTCTACACACTAGACTTCCTGCACGAATATAAAGTGAGTGTGACAGTTGAGGATCGCAGCGAAGCAAGATAGCTTCTGAATAGAAGCTAATGTCAGAAGCAGATATGCGATATAACGAGTTGGAGCATCTATCGAAGCGCCACTTTAAGCGCTTGTGTGGGGTCAACCGTGAAACGTTTAGCG